>NZ_JBHXJK010000011.1:97206-121547 GCF_042723255.1 Amycolatopsis thailandensis | reverse complement strand
ACCTTCAACGTTGCGAAAGTGGCTTTCGCGACACCCTAGAGGGGCTGTTCCTGCTCACTCTTCGCCGATGGCGTGGTCCACGCCCGGTGCTCGCTCTCCCGCACCTCTTCCTCGGCCGTCTGCTCCAGCCGCTTCATCGCGAACCGCAGGATCGGCGGGGCCATCAGCGAAGTGACGATCGCGACGAGGATGACGATCGTGTAGATCTCCACGCTCAGGATGCCCAGCCGCAGGCCGACCATGGCCACCACGATTTCGATGACGCCGCGCGCGTTCAGCCCGGCGCCGAGCGCCAGCCCTTCCCATTTGTTCAGGCCGCTGAGCCGCGCCCCGGCGTACGCGCCGACGAACTTGCCGATGACGGCCAGCGCGAGCACCGCCAGCCCGGTGAGCAGCACCTGCGGGCGGATCAGCGCGGTGAGGTCCATCCGCAATCCGGCCGTGGCGAAGAAGATCGGCGCGAAGACCGACAGGACGACCGTCCGCAGTGGAGCGAGCTTGGCCGGGTCGACCTTGCCCGCCGTGCTGATCAGGATGCCGCAGAGGAAAGCCCCGAAGATCGCTTCCAGACCGAGGGCCTGCGTCCCGGCCGAGGCCAGGAGTATCAGGACGACGGCGGCCGAGACGGTGAGCCCGGGGCCGTCGGATCTGGCCGCGGTGCGCAACACGCCCCGGACCAGTGGCCTGCCGATGGTGAACGCGAAGACGAGGACGCCGATCAGGTAGCCGAGCGAGAGGAGCACGGCGCCCGCCGACACGGCGGTGACGGCCATCGCGCTGACGATGGAGAGCATGAACCAGCCGAAGGCGTCCTCGATCGCACCGGCGGCGAGCGTGAGCTGCCCGACGTTGCGGTGCAGCAGTTTCATGTCCATCAGGGTCTTGGCGATGACCGGGATGGCGCTGACGCACAGCGCCACACCGAGGAAGAGCGCGAAGACGGTGATGTCCGTGCCCTCGGGCACCAGCACCTTGGGCAGTACGTAGCCCGCGCCGATTCCCAGCCCGAGAGGAACGATCAGCCCGCCGAGCCCCACGCCGGCGGCCGCGGCGCGCCGTCGGCGGAGCAGGCCCATGTCCATCTGCATGCCGGTGAAACCGACCAGCAGGATGACCCCGATCTGCCCGACGGCGTCGAGGAGGTGGAACTGCTCGGCGACGGCCGGGAACAGCCAGCCGTGCAGCCCCGGTGCCGCCCAGGCCAGCAACGACGGACCGAGGAGCACCCCGACGACCAGCTCGCCGACGACCGCGGGCATCCCGAACCGGGCGGCCAGCCGTCCGAAGGCCACCGCGAGCAGGAGCAGCAAACCGACCTGGAGCAAGAAGAGCAGGAGACTGTGCGCGGCGATCGGGGCGACCGGCGCGGGAAGCGAGAGAAGCACCTTCCTCCTTCGGGAAAGATCGGAAGATCAGCCGTACCGGGTGACCCGTGTGTTCAGCCGCCGCGCCGCGCTCGCCGAGTCGCAGCCTGCCAGGCCCAGCGCGTTCCGGAGTTCGACGGCGAGCAGGTCCAGCGCCTGCCGCGCGCCGTCCTGGCCCGCCGAGGCCAGCCCCCACATCACCGGCCGCCCGACCAGCACGGCCGACGCGCCCAGCGCGAGCGCCTTCAGGATGTCGCCACCGGACCGGATCCCTCCGTCCAGCAGTACTTCGCAGCCGCCCGAGACCGCGTCGACGATCTCGCCGAGCATTTCGGCCCCCGGTACGGCGCCGTCCAACTGACGGCCTCCGTGGTTGGACACCACGATTCCGGCGACGCCCGCGTCGACGGCGCGAGCGGCGTCCTCGACCGCGAGGATCCCTTTGAGCACCACCGGAAGATTCGTCTGCGCGCGGACGGCCTCGACGGATTCCCAAGTGGCGGCGGCGAATTCGCGCGCGGTGTGGTCGGCGACGGCCGAGCTTCCGCTGGTACGGCGGTGCGCGGCCGCTCCGGCGTCGAAGTTGGCCGCGGTCACCGATTCCGGCAGCGCGAAGCCGTTCCGCATGTCCCGCAAGCGCCGCCCCATCCAGGGCACGTCCACGGTGAACACGATCGCCTCGCAGCCGGCTTCCTCCGCGCGGCGGACGAGCTCCAGGGATCGCTTCTCGTCACGCAGCCAGTACAGCTGGAACCACGGCCGCCCGCCGACGGCCGCGATCTCCTCCAGCGGGACGCTGCTCAGCGTGCAGATCGTGTACGGCACCCCGGCGTCGCGCGCCGCGCGAGCCGCGGCGAGCTCGCCTTCCGGATGGAACAACCGCTGGTACGCGACCGGCGCGACCGCCACGGGCAGCGCGGCGCGCCGGCCGAGAACCTCGGCCTCGACGGTGGCATCGGTCAGATCACGCAACATCCGGGGGATCACGAAGATCCGTTCGAGCGCGACGCGGTTGGCCTCCAGCGATGCCTCCGTGCCGCTGCCCCCGGCGAGGAAATCCCAGATCTCGCCGGGAAGGACAGCGCGCGCGGCCCGTTCGAGGTCGTGCAGGGAGAGGTGGGTCATCGGCGGGCGGGGCCGTTGCTCTGCCCGGTCCGCTCCAGCTCGACGGCTTCGTACAGGGCCTTGATGTTCGAGCTGCCGAACGTTCCCGCGCCCTGCCGCTCGATGATCTCGAAGAAGATCGTCTTGCGCGGATGCGTGGAGGCGGTGAAGATCTGGAACAGCTGGCCGCCGTGGTCCTCGTCGGCGAGCAGTTTCGTCTCCCGCAGGTCGTCCAGGGAGTGCGTTTCCAGCTCGATCCGCTCGCCGAGCAGGTCGTAGTAGGTGTCCGGGGTCTTCAGGAATTCCACGCCGCGCCCGGAAAGCTCCTTGACCGCGCGGACCGCGTCCGGGCTGGTGAAGGCGATGTGCTGGATGCCCGCCCCGTGGTGCTCCTTGATGAAGTCGTCGATCTGGCCCGGGTCGGCGGTCTTGTCGGGCTCGATCAGGGTGAGGGTGACCGCCCCCGAAGCACTCTGCACGACGGTGGAGTTCATCGCCTGGGAACCGACCACGATGTGCTCCTCGAAGATCTGCTTGAACCCGAGGGCGCGCTCGTAGAACGCCACCGTGGGGCCGAGATCTCCGGCGTTGAGGCAGACCGCGAAGTGGTCGATGAGGTTCAGGTCGACGCCGCCCCTGCCGCGGAAGGCCGCCGGCGCCTCCTCGACGTCGTCACGCTGGATCAGCGTGTGCACGACGTCGCCGAAACCGCTGACCGTGGCCGTGACGACCGAGTCCGCGCGCTTCCCCGGCTCGCGGACGGCTTCCGCGCCGGCCTTCACCGCGATCTCGAAGGCGGCGGCCACGTCGTTCGTGCGCAGCGCGATGTCGGCCACGCCTTCACCGTGGGTCTGCAGGTACGTCGCACCGGGGTGCCGGTCGGACAGCGGCTCGGTGAGGACCAGGGCGATCTCGGCGTGCCGCAGCGTCACGCTCCGGTGGTCGGCGGACCGGTCGGTGGCGGCGACGGAGAAGTCGTACTTGTCCATCCAGCCGGACGCGGCCACCTCCAGGTTGGCCACGTACATTTCCACGTACTCGATCTCGAAATTCTGTGTGGTTTCGTGAGAAGACAAGACATTCCTCCGTGGAATAGATGTAATCCTCGATCACAGGATGACGCGAAGCCAATTGCGCTTCAATGGTGTCCGCTTGACACCTCCGTCCACAGAGGACGGATTCGCGCTCAGCGTCCGGCGAACCGCACCGGGAGTTCCCGGTATCCCTGCACGACGACCGCGCGCAACCAGGACGGCTCCCGCACCAGGTCCACCCGGGACACTCGTTCGGCCACCTCGCGCAGCACGACCGCCAGTTCGATCCGCGCGAGCGCGGAGCCGAGACAGTGGTGCATTCCGTGGCCGAAGGCGATGTGGCGGTTCGGTTTCCGGTCCGGCCGGAACGTGTCGGGATCGTCGAAGACGGCGGGATCCCGGTTCGCGGCGGGAAGCCACGCGACCACCGGGGTGCCGGGTGCCAGGTCGCGGCCGTTGACCGTGACCTCGCCGGTGGACACGCGGAGCACGTGCATCGCGGGCGAGGTCCAGCGCAGCACCTCGTCCACGACAGTGTCGACGTCCGCGCCGCCGTCCCGGACGGCCGCGAGAAGACCCGGCACCGTCGCGAAAGCGTGCACCGCGCCGGTGATCGCGTGCCGGGTGGTCTCGTTGCCGCCGATCAACACGTTGTCGCAATTGAGGACCACGTCGTCGATCGAGAGGCTGTCGTCGGACAGCAACGTGCTGACGAGGTCTTCGCCGGGGCTTTCGCGGCGCGCGCCGACGAGTTCGTCGAAGTAGACGAGGATCTCGGTATGCGCCTGACGCGGCGTCATCCCGTCGAATAGTTCGTCCTCACCGCCGAACGCGTGGTTGGTCAGGTCGATGAGCATGTCCTGGTCTTCGACCGGAACGCCGAGGATCTCGCAGACCACGGCGGCGGGGATGCGCGGGCCGATCGCCGCGGCGACGTCGCATACCTCGCCGTCGAGCACCCGGTCGAGCACGCCGCGCACCTCTGTCCGCACCCGCTCCGACAGTTTCCGCGCGGACGCCCTCGACAGCAGCGGCCCGACCAGCTTGCGCAGTTTGCGGTGCTGCTCCTGTTCGGAGACCACCATCATCTGGCCGCCCGAGTTGTCGGGATGGTCGCGGTCGAAACCGATCATCATCCCGTATTCGGAGGTGAACGGCGCCGACGGCGCGAGCACCGCGGCGCACGCCTGGTGCGAGAACACGGACCAGAAGCCGCCGGGCGAACTGCCCGGCTCACTCCACACCATCGCGTCTTCCAGCGCGAGTTCGCGCCAGCGGTGGTGCCGGTCCAAGGTGGTGTACAGATCGGGGTCGCCGAGATCGACGGCTGCCGTCGTCCGCATGAATGGTCTCCAGGTCAGGGGTGAGCGCCGTCGAGGACCTTGGCGAGCCGCGCCACCGTCGGCGCGTCGAAGAAGGCCTGCACCCGCAGCCGGATCTTCAGGCGCTCGCGGATCCGGCTCACCAGCCGGGTCGCGAGCAGCGAGTGACCGCCGATTTCGAAGAAGCTGTCCTCGACACCGACGCTGCTGACGCCGAGCACTTCGGCGAACAGCTCGGCCAGGATGATCTCGGTGGGGGTGAGCGGTGCCCGGCCCGCCGCGCGTCCGGCGTGCTCCTCTTCGGGCGTGGGCAGGGCGACCCGGTCGAGTTTGCCGTTCGGCGAGACCGGCAGGCTCGGCAGGCCGACGACGACGTCGGGCACCAGGTACGCGGGCAGCCGCTTCTTCAGCGGCGGCAGCAGGTGCTCGGCGTGCACTCGCGCGCCGGCGGCGCCGACCACGTAGGCGACGAGCCGGTTCTCGTGTTCGGTCACGACCGCCTGGGCGACGCCGTCCACCGCGAGCAACGCGGCCTCGACCTCACCCGGCTCGATCCGGTGGCCGCGCACCTTCAGCTGGTCGTCGACCCGGCCGACGAAGACGTACTGACCGTCCTGGCGCCTCCGCACGCGGTCGCCGGTGCGGTACATGCGGCCACCCGGCCCGCCGAACGGATCCGGCAGGAACCGCTCCGCGGTCGCGGCCGCTCTCCGGAGGTAACCGCGGGCCAGACCGGGGCCCACCGTGTACAGCTCGCCCTCTTCCCCGTCCGGGACGGGCCGCAGCAGATCGTCCAACACGTAGGTCCGGACGCCGGTGATGGGCCTGCCGATCGGCGGGGTGTCCTCACCGGTCAGCGGCTCGCTGGCGGTCACCGCGACAGTGACCTCCGTCGGGCCGTACGCGTTGATCATCACGCGGTCCGTGGCCCAGCGTTTCGCGACCGGCGCGGGGCACGCCTCCCCCGCGACCAGCAGGGTCAGCCCCGTGGGCAGACCACCGGCCTCCTCCAGCGGGGCCAGCGCGGACGGCGGCAGCGTGACGTGGGTGATGCCCTGATCGCGCACCAGCCTGCCGAGCGGTTCGCCCGGGACGAGGTCCGGCGCGGACGCCAGCACCAGGCAGCCACCGGCCTGCCAGATCGGCCAGAACTCGGCGACCGCGGCGTCGAAACTGGGCGACGCGAAAGCCAGCAACCTGCTGGACGGCACCAGCTTCTGACGGCGCACGTAGTCGTCGGCCAGGTTCGGGATCCCGCGGTGCGTGACCAGCACGCCCTTCGGCTTCCCCGTCGAGCCCGAGGTGTAGATGACGTACGCGGGGTGGTCGGGCAGCAGCGGCGAGAGCCTGTCGCGGTCGTCCAGGTTCGGCTCGGCCCGGCCCGGTTCCCGTTCCACGTCGAGGATCACGGGAGCACCGGTCACGTCCTGGCCGGGCAGGCGCAGCAGGCACTGCGCCGCCGTGTCGTCCAGCATGTGCCGTTTGCGTTCCTCCGGATAGTCCGGATCGACGGGCACGTACGCGGCGCCCGCCTTGTGCACGGCCAGGATCGCGACGACGAACTCGATCGACCTCGGCATGGCCAGCGCGACCAGCCCCTCCGGGCCGACCCCGTGCGCCACGAGCCTTCGGGCGAGCCGGTTGGCTTCGCCGTTCAACTCGGCATACGTGAGCGTTGTCGAGTCCATCGCCACCGCGGGACGATCCGGCAGCACGGCCGCGGTCGCCTCGAACAGGGCCGGTGTGGTGGCCGCCGAAAGGACGGTCATGCGGTTTCCCCCAGTGTCTCGCGGGATTCGGTGCGGAGGAACCGGATCAGCTCCCGGTTCACCGCCTCCGGGTTCTCCAGGTAGCCGAAATGCCCGCAGCCGGGAACCGTGCGGAAGGTCGCGCCGGGGATCGCGGAGGCCAGCTCCAGTCCGGCGGCCGGTGGCGCCACGAGGTCGTGCTCGAAAGAGACGACGTGGCACGGCACCTTGATCGCGCGGTAGGCCTCGAGCCGGTCGGGCAACGCGCTCAGCAACAGCTGCGCCCGGACCCCGGGCCCCCAAGGGCCCGCCGCCTCGAACAGGTCGAGCCAGTCTCCGGTGAGGTCGTCGTCGGCGAGTGTCGCGGGGCCCAGGTTGTGCATGGCGCGGATCGCGGCGAGGAAGCCCGGCGGCAGCTCGGTGCCCTGCTCGATCAGCTTCGCCTCGCCTTCCGCGAGCACACGCTGGACGAGACTGCTCTTGCCGCAGGCGGCCATCAACAGGACCGAGTCCACCAGCTCCGGGCAAGCGAGTGCCAGCTCCTGCGCGATGTACGAACCCATCGACGTGCCGATCACCCGGCAGGGCATCGCGTCGAGGTAGTCGATCAACGCGGCGACGTCCGCGACGAGGTCTTCGATGGTGAATCCGCCCGCACCGTCGTCGCTCGGCGGAATCCCGCGATTGTCCATGGTGATCACGCGGAAACCGGCGGCGCGGAGCGCGGGTACCTGATACAGATCCCACACCGAGCTCGGCGCACCGGTGCCGGTCAGCAACAGGACCGGCGGACCGTCACCGAAGTCGTTGTAGGACAACCGGATCCCGTTCTCGGTTGTCATCAGCATGATGCTCCTCCCGGAGAATGGCGCGAAGCCGACCGTACCTTCGGAGATCGAGTGTCCGAACTATTCGGCATGGACGCCCCGGAGCTCGTCCGGGAAACGGGAATGACCCCGGGCGTCCACGGACTCTCTTGACACCTGAACGGCGTATGGAAATCCTAGTATTCATGGATTCAAACGGTCTGTCCACTCACTTGAACGTGGAAACGCTGCACGGATCGCTCACCGATCCGGCCATCTCGTCGATGAATCTGCTGAACGAACTGATCGACGAATACCCTGTGGCCATTTCCATGGCGGCAGGCCGGCCGTACGAAGAGTTCTTCGACATCCGACTCATTCACGAGTATCTCGACGCCTATTGCGCGCATCTGCGCGACGATCGGAAAATGGACGAGGCGGGGGTCACCCGCACCCTCTTCCAATACGGCACCACCAAGGGTGTCATCGCCGACCTCATCGCGCGCAATCTCGCCGAGGACGAGCACATCGACGCCACTCCCGAATCCGTGGTCGTCACCGTCGGCGCGCAGGAGGCCATGTTCCTGGTCCTGCGTACGCTCCGCGCGAGCGAGCGGGACGTGCTGCTCGCGCCCGCGCCCACCTACGTCGGCCTGACCGGGGCGGCGCTGCTGACCGACACCCCCGTCTGGCCGGTCCGGTCGAACGAGAACGGCATCGACCCGGACGACCTCGTCCTCCAGCTGAAGCGGGCCGACGAACAGGGCAAGCGGGTCCGGGCCTGTTACGTGACCCCCAACTTCGCCAACCCCACCGGCACCAGCATGGATCTGCCGTCCCGGCACCGGCTCCTCGACGTCGCCGAGGCGCACGGAATCCTGCTACTGGAGGACAACGCGTACGGGCTGTTCGGGGCGGAGCGGCTTCCCTCGCTCAAATCCCTCGACCGGTCGGGATCCGTGGTCTATCTCGGTTCCTTCGCCAAGAGCGGTATGCCCGGTGCCCGGGTCGGTTTCGCGGTGGCGGATCAGCGGATGGCCGACGGCGGCCTGTACGCCGACCAGCTTTCGAAGCTCAAGGGCATGCTCACGGTGAACACCTCCCCCATCGCGCAGGCGGTGATCGCCGGGAAGCTCCTGCTCAACGATTTCAGCCTGACCAAGGCGAACAAGCGGGAAATCGCCATCTACCAACGCAATCTGCACCTCACGCTGGGCGAGCTCAAGCGCAGGCTCGGCACATGTTCCGGGGTTTCGTGGAACACGCCGACGGGCGGGTTCTTCGTCACCGTCACGGTGCCGTTCGTCGTCGACGACGAACTGCTGGAGATCTCGGCCCGCGACCACGGCGTGCTGTTCACCCCGATGCACCACTTCTACGGTGGCAAGGGCGGGTTCCACCAGCTCCGGCTGTCGATCAGCCTGCTGACGCCGGAACTGATCGAAGAGGGCGTCTCGCGGCTCGCCGACCTGATCACTTCGCGCCTCTGAGCTTGCCTCCGAGGTACATGAAGGCCCCCTTCATTGCGCTAGGCGCAGTGAAGGGGGCCTTCATGTACTTGGGCGAACGCGCGGGACGCGGGAAGGCGGGTCCGGCAGGGGGCGGTGCGAAAGTGGCTTTCGCGACGTCTCCACCTCGGGCGGCGCCCACGGAGTGAAGGCCTCCTTTACTACCTTGAGGGTAGGTAAGGAGGCCTTCACGGACCTTGCGACGCGGCCAGAGAGCGAAGCCGCTGGCCGAAGTCACTGCGGAAGCAGTGTCGGCGGACGCCAGCCCGCCTGGGTGGCGCTCCCGGCGAGGACGTCGCCGGGAGCGCTGCGCAGATCCGTCACGCGGAGCCCGAAGCCGGACCGGCGTTGGCGTCGAAGGAACTGCCGGAGTAGTCGGAGTCCAAAACGGACACGGCGTAGGTGGCGGGCGCGGCCAGCATGGCCACGACACCGACGACGAGGCCGGCCTTCACCAAGGTCGCGGACGGGCTCTTGAGCACCCTGGCCAGGATCAGCACGACGAGCGCGAGTACGCCGAGCGCCAGCGTGCCCCACCGCGCCCAGGCCAGGAAGTTCGGGTAGTGCGACCAGAGCCAGGCGCTCCACGCGAGCTGAGCCGCGATCGCGATCGGCAGTGTCCAGGCCGCCCGGCCACCGCGCTGGTACGCCCGCCAGAACATCACGATGCCCAGAGCGGAAAGGGCGGCGAGCGCGGGGGCGAACGAGGCCACGTACGCGGTGTGCGCGACGTCCCCGAAGCTGAAGACGAAGGTGAAGGTCACCAGCCACACGCCCCACATCAGCAGCCCGCCGCGCACCGGGTCGGTGCGCTCGGCCCGGCGCGACCACCACAGCCCGCAGAACAGCGCCAGGAAGGCGAGCGGGAACAGCCACGAGATCGCGACGCCGAGGTGGCCGTCGAGCAACTTGTTCCACCCCAAGGGGTCCGTGCGGCTTTCGACCTTCGACGGATCCGCCTGGGTGGGCGGCGCGCCGCCCGGTCCCACGATCACGTCGCCGTTGGGCAGCACCAGCACGTCTCCGGGACCGGGCTGGCTCTGCCCGGGCCCCGGCTGACCTTGCCCGGGACCGGTGTCGCCGGGTCCCGTGTCACCCGGGCCGGTGTCGCCGGGCCCCATGTCGCCCGGTCCAGGCTGACCTGCTCCCGGACCCGTGTCACCGGGTCCGGTGTCACCCGGCCCGGGTCCCCGGTCGCCAGGGCCCTGGCCCACGTCACCCGGACCGGCCTCCGACATGTCCAGCGGATGGTCGGGCGGACCGAGTGCCGGCGCGCCGCCCGCGCGACCCGCGTCCGGCACCGCGCCGGGCAGGTTGATGCCCACCCGCGCGAGACCGTTGTAGCCGAACACCATGGCGAAGGCGCTGTTGTTCGTGGTGCCGCTGACATACGGCCGGGAACTCGCCGGGGTGAAGGTGTAGAGCGCGACCCACGACAGCGACACCGCCAGCATCACCACTCCGGCGATCCCCACGTGCTTGATCCGGCGGCGCGTCTCGATCGGCGCGGTGAGCAGATAGCCGATCGCCAGCGCGGGCAGGATCATCCACGCCTGCAGCATCTTGGCCTGGAAGCCGATCCCGATCCAGACCCCGGCCCACACCAGCGACCGGAGCCGCCCTTCCAGGACGGCGCGCTGGTAGGCGTCGACGGCGAGCACCAGGCACATCGTCAGCAGACCGTCCTGCATGCTGTGCCCGAACATCGACGCGGCGACCGGCGTCAGGGTGAAGATGCCCGCGGCGAGCAGGCCGGGAACGACGCCCGCCCAGCGCCGCACGACCCGGTACATCACGAGCACCGAGATCACGCCTTCGATCACCTGCGGCAGCGCGAGCGACCATTCGCTGTAGCCGAAGATCTTGGCCGACACGACCTGCGGCACGAACGAACCGGCGAGCTTGTCGAGCGTGGCCGTCGCCTGCGGGTCGACGGCGCCGAACAGGAACGCCTTCCAGCTTCCGGACATGCTCTTGACGGCGTCCGAATACAAGGGCGCGTAGTCCACTCGCGGCAGGTTCCAGGCGTAGAGCACCACCGCGACGAACGCGATACCCAGCAGCGCGGGCCGGGCCCACGGCGGCTGACCGTCGGGCGAACGCCAGACCGCCCAACGGTTTCGCCCGCCTTCGGGTGGCGTGGTGTCCTGGGGTGGTGACGGCAGATGAGTGAGTGTTGTGGACACTCGGTACCTCCGGGCGTGATGCGGCGTCGGCAAGGGGAGGTCGGGCTCAGCGGTCTTCCTCATCGCGGACGACCGGCCAAGTCGTTTCGCCGTATCCGCCGTCCGGGGAATTCTTCCGAGCGTGCTCGTCCATTCGGTCGAACATGTTCTTGTTACGTCCGTTGAGCATTCCCAGCTGGGAAGAATAGCACCGCACGGCTTCGAATTTCCGTGTCCGGAGCTCCTCGGCGACAGCGCCGAATCCCGGGGCACCACGGTGGAATCCCGGCGGCAACTCGACCGGGCCCGGCCTGTTCGTCACATAGGGAAGGTCTTCCCAGAGCCGGATCGGGATACCCTTCTCGAACGCGGCGAACAGCGCGGCGTCGCGGGAAACCTGATTGTCCGGATGATCGAGAATGGCCGCGCAGGTCACGATCAGCGTGGGATCGAAATCCCCGATGACCGCTTCGACATCCGCCTTGATCTCGGCGACGAGTTCGAGATCGCCGCCCGGCGCGCGTTCGTCGACGGCGACTTTCGCGCCGCCTTCCCTCGGCGACGCCAGCCACTCGCCATCCGGTCGCTTGCGATAGATGGAGTCGAGAAACCGTCCGTGCCGATAGGACAGTCCTAAGTGGCCTACTGCGGCGACGTCCTCTTCGCGGCGAAGGAGGGTCGCGTCCTCATCCGGTGAGAGACCCCAGATCGCGTGCATCCGTTCCGCGGCCGCCGAATAAGGGGGCGGCGCGCTCCCGGCGAACACGGTGTGGACGAGCACTTCCGCTCCGTCGCGCGCCGCCTGCGCGAGGCAGGCGCCGACCGAAAGCACCGCGTCGTTCAGATGCGGGGAAATCGCCAGGATCCGGGCGGTCGCGGGGTCTTCAAGCATGGGGATCGGTCTCCTCACGCCGGAAACCGCGGTCCCGGCACGACTTCGCCGGGACCGCGGATCCGGGATGGCCGTCAGTGCTCAGGAAGACTTGATTTCGAGCTGGGGAAGGGGGAAGACCAGGGTTCCGCCGTTCGCGAGGTACTCGTGCTCGCGCTCGATGAAACTGTCGCGGTAGCCCCACGGGAGGACCAGCAGCTGGTCGGGCTTCTGCGCTTTGGCGTCTTCCTCCGACACGATCGGGATCTCGCTTCCCGGGGTGAAGCAGCCGGCCTTGTCCGCGTTGACCTCGCCGATGGCGGGCAGATCCTTCTCGGTCAGGCCGCAGTACTGGAGGATCACGTTGCCCTTGGTCGACGCGCCATAGCCCAGCGTCAGCTTGCCCGCGGCCCTCGACGTGTCGAGGAAGTCGCGCAGTTCGCCCCGGTGCGCTTCGGTCTTGGCGGCGAACTTCTCGTAGGGCGCCATCGTGTGCAGGCCGATGGCCTCCTCGCCGCGCCGGAACGCCGCGAGACCCGCTTCGTCCACGCGGTAGTGGCCGCTGTTCTTCGCCATGGTCACCCGGATGCTGCCGCCGTGCACTTCGGTCATCTCGGCCTTGACGACGGTGAAGCCGACCTTTTCGGCCATCCACTCGAACTGCCGCAGCGCGTAGTACTCGAGGTGCTCGTGGCAGATCGCGTCGTAGGCGACCATGTCCAGCATGGACGGCAGGTACGCCTGCTCGGAGATCCACACGCCGTCCTCGTCGAGGATGTCGTGGATCTCCTGCATGAACTCGACCGGCCGGGGCAGGTCGTAGAACATGGCGATCGAGGTGACGACCTTGGCCTTCCGGTCACCGTAGCGGTCTGCGAAGGCCTTGCCGGTGAAGTAGTCCGCGACCAGGCCGACATGCTCCGGGTAGAGGTCGCGGAACTGTTCGCCGTTGGGGTCGAAGCCCACCAGTTCCGGGCCGCCCGCCGGGTAACCGCGCAGCAGGGTGGAGTCGTTGCTGCCGATGTCGACGACCAGGTCGCCGGGCTTCAGGTCGACCAGGTCGGTGACCTGCCCGACGATGCCGTGCAGGTGGTTGATCATGTACGGCCGGATGCTGGACCGGTAGCCGTAGCCGCCGTGGCCGTACATCAGGCTGGAGTCGGTGGTGTGCAGGAGCTGGACGAGTCCACAGCCGCCCTGCGAGCACTTCACCAGTTCGAGCGGGACGACGGGGACGACCCCGCGGGCCCGCGGGAACACGCTCGTGACGGCTTGCGAGCCGAGATCCAGTACCGGCAACAGTTCGGTGTTGCCGCAGATCCGGCAGCTGTCGGCGATCATTTGCTTTCCGGTGGCGCTCATGGACGGTCTCTCCCGTTTCCTTACTCGATTTCCAGCCAAGAGGGTTCAGACAGAAACAGACGGCTTTTCCCGGCTGACCGCGTCGAGCAGCAGTTCCGCGGCCACCGTGGTCCCGTCGGCGCGGATCGTGCCCGCCACCTCGGCGGCCCGCGCGCGGGTTTCCGGCGCCAGGGCCGTGGCGAGCGCCGCCGACAGGGACTCCACGGTCGGGTTCGGGCCGTCGTGCGCCACTCCGACACCCAGCTCCGCCACCCGGCCCGCGTGATGCGGATGGTCGGCGATCTGCGGGATCACGACCTGCGGGACGCCGGCCCGCGTGGCCACGTGTGTCGTGCCGACCCCTCCGTGGTGGACGGCGGCGGCCACCCGGCCGAACAACACCTGCTGGTTCACTTCGTCGATGGCGAAACAGTCGGCCCCGTCGTCGGGCAGGACCAGATCGGCCCAGCCGCGGGCGAGGATCACCCGGCGGCCCTGGGCCCGGATCGCCTCGACGGCCACCCCGGCGACGTCGTCGGGCGCGGGCGAGCTGCCGAAACCCACGTACACCGGCGGCTCGCCGGCAGCCAGGAACGCTTCCAGCTCAGGGGAAAGCGGCCGTTCGTCGGACACCATCCACGCTCCGGTCCGCACTCCGCCGAGCTCCGGCCGCGGCGGGGCCAAGGCCTCGTCCGCCGCCAGCAAGGGACGATCGGTGCAGCCGTAGTCGAAGAGGTTCCGCACCGGCGGCAGGCCGATCGCCGCCCGCCGCTCGTCGAGCGCGCCGCCGAACATCTTGTCGATGCCCTGGTTGTACATCCCCCGCTGCTCCGGCGACGGTTGCAGGACAGGGGAAGCGACGGCGAAGAAGTACGGGATACCGAGTTTCTCGGCCACCGACCGCACGGCGATCGCGCCGGTCAGCAAACCGCTCGCCACCACCGCGTCGCAGCCCTCGGCGGCCGCCGGGACCTTGGCGAACTGCTCGGCGATCCCCGCGACCGCCTGCGCGGGATCGGGCGGCCCGCCCAAGCCGCTACGGGCCCCTTCGAGCACCGATTCGCCGACGATCACGTGCGGCACGCCGACTTCGGCCAGCCGCTCCACGTAGTCGGGGGGCGCGCACATCCGCACCTCGGCGCCGAGTTCCCGCGCCCGCACGGCCAAGGCCACCAACGGTTCGACGTCCCCGCGCGGCCCGTACGCCCAGAACAACACCCGCATCACGGATCCCCTTTTCCCGACGGTGTTCACCGCTTGGTCGCGGTGATGCCTTCGGTGGCGTAGTGAATGGTGAAGGCGCCGCCCAGGTCGTCGATCGACGCGCCGAGGTGCGTGAGGAAGCGGGTGCGCGCGTCCTCGTCGAGGTGGTTCAGGCCGCCCTGGGTGGGGACGAGATCCAGCCATTCGTCGCGGGTGTAGACGCGTTCCCATTCGAAGCGCAGTTCTCGCGGCTCGGTGAACGCGCCGGTCCGCTGGATGCCTTCGGCCGCTTTCACGTACTGCTTGGCGTAGATCTGCTTGGCGTACTCTTCCACATCGCCGTCCCTGTCCTCTTTGGACGGTTCCTCGAACGACAGGCCGGGAACGGCGTGGCGGTATGCCTCGCCCTGCGCCTTCATGACGGCTTCCGGAAGCTCGAAACCGTTGTCGAACAACGCGATCAGGCCGTTCGGCGCCAGCACGCCCGCCACCTTGCGCGCACCCGCGAGCGGGTCCACCCAGTGCCACGCGGTACCCGAGACGACCGCGTCGAAAGTGCGGCCCGCCGGTTCCCAGTCCTCGAATTTGGCGACCTCGACCTCGAGACCGCGCCCTCGCGCGACGTCCGCCATCCGCCCGTCCGGTTCGACCCCGAGCACCGTGCACCCCGCGGCCTGGAACGGGCGCGAGGAGAGACCCGTCCCGCAGCCGACGTCCACGAAGTTCTTGCCGGGGCTCAAACCGATGATCCTGTCGACCAGGGCGCCGGGGTAACCGGGGCGAGCGCGGTCGTAGCGCGCGGCGTCGGCACCGAACCACTCCGCCATTTGCCGGTTTTCGTGCGGTTCAGAGGCAAGCTTGGACATGTTCCCCACCCTAGTTCTTTTCCGTGATGTCCACGTCGGCCGTTTCTTTTGCTGAAGGGCGCTTTCCCCGCATCTCACGCGGCGAAGGACGCTTTCCGCACGTCCTATGCGGCGAAGGGCCCCTTCAGCCCACGCGGACTGGATCTGCCTCAGAACACCTGTTGCGAAAGCCACTTTCGCAACACTGAAGGTTGGGAAAGCGGCTTTCGCAACCCCCGCGCGCGACCAAGGCTGCCGAAGGACGCCTTGCCCGCATCTCACGCGGCGAAGGACGCTTTCCGCACGTCCTATGCGGCGAAGGGCCCCTTCAGCCCACGCGGACTGGACGCGGGATGGCGTCATTTTCGCGAAGCGTGCACCAAATACATCGGCTCCACCATGATCTTGTCGTCGAGTTCGGCCTCCACCGTGTAACCACGGCTCTCCAGCTCTTTCCGGAGTTCGGCCAACTCGCCCTTCGCGTCGCTGATTTCGATGACCCAGGACCGGATCTTCGCCCAGTCTTCCTCGGTCAATCCGGCGAGGACTTCGAGTTCCGAACCCTCGACGTCGACCTTGACCAGGTCGATGCGATCCAGCTCGGAATACCCCGCCAGTACCGAAGAAAGGGTCGCCACCTCGACGGTGACCTCGACAGCCTGAGCCGCGAAATGTTCGCTCTTGGTCTCCGGATGCCTCGTCGAGTTCCCGGGCATCCCGGGATAATAGGTGAACGCGACGTCCTTCCGATCCACCTCGCCCAAGGCCAGCTGGTGAACGGTCAGGCCGGACAGGTCATGCAGTTCGACGTTCCGGCGCAGCGCCGCCACCGACGCCGGAACCGGCTCGAAGGCGATCACTTTCGCATTCGGCTTCCGCCGCTTCGCGTAAATCGAAAAGAGCCCGACATTGGCACCGACGTCGAGAATGACACCACCGTCAGGGACTTCGCCCACACTCTGGGCGTAGGTGTCGAAATGGAAGACCTCGTTGAAGATGAACATCAGTTCGTCGTGCTCACCCGACGGATCCGGTCCGGCGTAGCAGGTGAAGTCCTCCGTCACCTCGACCAGCACCGGCTCGTTCGCCTGCGTGATGTTTCCGGACATGTTCGAGCTTCCTTTCTCGCTGTGACCGGTCACCGAGTCGCGCAGCAGTCCGGCGGCCACCGTCGCCCCGTCGGCGCGGATCGAGGCGGCCACGGAGGCCGCCCGCCCGCGGGTTTCCGGGGAAAGCGCCGTGGTGAGCGCGGCGGACAGGGACTCGAAGGTCGGGGCCGGGCCGTACTCCTCGAAGGCCACGCCGATACCCAGCGCCGCCACCTGGTCGGCGAAGTACGGCTGGTCCGTCATCTGGGGTATCGCGACCTGGGGGACGCCTGCCCGCGCCGCCACATGCGTCGTCCCGCCGCCGCCGTGGTGGACGACGGCGGCCACCCGGCCGAAGAGCGCCTGGAAGTTGGTCTCGCCGACGGCGAAACAGTCGGTCCCGTCGTCGGGCAGGGCCAGATCCGCCCAGCCACGGGAAAGGACCACCCGACGGCCCTGGGCGCGGATCGCCTCGACGGCCAGTTTCGCGGTGACGTCGGTGTCGGACGTGCTGCCGAAACCCACGAACACCGGCGGCTCGCCGGCGGCCAGGAACGCTTCCAGCTCAGGGGAAAGCGGCCGCTCGTCAGGCAGGATCCACGCCCCGGTCCGCACGACGTCCTGGTCCGGCTTCAGCGGCGCCAGGAGCGGGTCCGCCGCCAGCCAGGGCCGGTCGGTGCAGCCGTAGTCGATGAGCTTCTCCACCGGCGGCAGCCCGATCTCGGCGCGCCTGCTGTTGAGCGGGCCACCGTAGCGCCGGAAATAGACCTCGTTGTAGAAGTCCCACAGCGCCCGGTTGTCGTTCACGTCCAGGTCGGCGGGCGGCTCGCCGTCGCCACGGCCCAGCGGCGGCGGGAAATGCGGCGACGGCAGGTAGATCGGGCAGTAGGCGGCGTAGAAGTACGGGATACCCAGCTTTTCGGCGACCGACCGCACGCCGATCGCGGCGGACAGCACGCCGGTCGCCACCACCGCGTCGCAGCCCTCGGCGGCCGCCGGGACCTGGTCGAACTGCTCGCCGATCTCCTCGGCCGGGAGCCGGAGCCCGTCCCCCCGCGACGATCCCGTGATCGCGCGCATCATCGCGTGCAACGGCTGTCCGACCGGCACCACCTGGACGTCGAGTCCGGCGAAGCGGTCCGCGGCGTCCGGAGGTGCGCAGATCCGCACTTGGACACCCAGCGCCCGCAGCCGGGTCGCCAGCGCCACCATCGGTTCGACGTCGCCGCGGAGCCCGCTCGTCGACAACAAGACACGCATTACGTGGTTCCTCGTTCTGTAGATCCCTGGTTCACCGCGTCGAGCACCAGTTTCGCGGCCACCGCCGCCCCGTCGGTGCGGATCGAGCCGGCCACCTCGGCCGCCCGTGCCCGCGTTTCCGGGGAGAGCGCCGTGACGAGCGCGGCCGACAGCGAGTCGACGCTCGGGGTCCTGCCTTCGTGCGCCACGCCGACACCCAGCTCGGCCACCCGGCCCGCGAAGTAGGGCTGGTCGGCGATCTGGGGCACCACTACCTGAGGGGCACCGGCCCGCGCGGCCGCGGTCGTCGTCCCCACCCCGCCGTGATGGACGACGGCGGCCACCCGCCGGAACAGCGCCTGGTGGTTCACCTCGCCGACGGCGAAGCAGTCGGCCTCGTCGTCGATCAACGTCAAATCGGCCCAGCCACGGGAAAGGATCATCCGGCGCCCCTGGGCGCGGACCGCTTCGACGGACACCTTCGCGACGTCTTCCGGGGCTCGCAGGCTGCCGAATCCGACGTACACCGGTGGCTCACCGGCGGCCAGGAACTCCTCCAGCTCGGGGGAAAGCGGCCGCTCGTCGGGCAGGACCCAGCCCCCGGTCTGCACGGCTTCGAGATCCGTCGGCTGCAACGGCGCCAGGGTCGGATCCGCCGCGAGCAAGGGATGGCCGGTGTAACCGTAGTCGAAGATGTCCTCCACCGGTGGAAGGCCGATCGCGGCCCGACCGCCGTTCAGCGCCGCACCGAACCGCCGGAAAGCGCTCTGGCTGTTCCGGGCCCACAGCGACCGGATGTCGGTCCCGGGCGGAGCGGGTGGCTCACCCAGCGGCGGCGGGGGCGCGTAATGCGGCGACGGCAGGAAGATCGGACAGTGGAAGGCGTAGAAGTACGGGATGCCGGCCTTCTCGGCCACCGACCGCACGGCGACAGCGGCCGCCAGCATCCCGGTCGCCACCACCGCGTCGCAGCCCTCGGCGGCCGCCGGGACCTGCTCGAACTGCGTGGCGATCGCGTCCGCCGAAAACCGGGCGCCGTCCTTGGGCGACGGCGGCGTCTTCGTGTTGGTCTTCGCGCGGGCCGACTCGCCGATCGGGACCAGCGGCACCCCGAACTCGGCCAGCCGCTCCCCCGACTCCGGCGGCGCGGCCATCCGCACCTCGGCGCCCAGCTCCCGCAAGCGCACGGCCAGCGCCACCAGCGGTTCGACATCCCCGCGGCTGCCGGTGGTCGACAACAACACACGCATTACGGCGTTCCCCTTTTCGTGGATTCGCGGTTCACGCGGGAACAGCCGGGCTGACAGCGTCGCGCAGCAGCTCCACGGCCACCGCGGGCCCGTCGGTACGGATCGAACCGGCCACCTCGGCCGCCCGCGCCCGCGTTTCCGGGGACAGCGCGGCGGTGAGCGCGGCCGACAGCGACCCGACCGTCGGGGCCGGACCGTCGATCGCCACCCCGATCCCCAGTTCGGCGATCCGCTCGGAGTAGTACACCTGGCCCACGATGTGGCGCACCACGACCTGCGGGACGCCCGCCCGCGCGGCCACGTGCGTCGTGCCCGTGCCTTCGTGGTGGACGACGGCGGCCACCCGGCGGAACAGCTCCTGGAAGTTGGCCTCGCCGATGGCGAAACAGTCGGCCCCGTCGTCGGGCAGGGCAAGATCTGCCCAGCCACGGGAAAGGACCACCCGGCGGCCCTGGGCGCGGACAGCCGTGATGGCCGCCTTGGCGACGTCGGCGGTTTCGGGCGTGCTGCCGAACCCCACGTACACCGGCGGCTCGCCGTCGGCCAGGAACGCTTCCAGCTCAGGGGAAAGCGGCCGCTCGTCGGGCAGGATCCACGCCCCGGTCTGCAACGCCTCCTCGCCCGGCCGCAAGGTGGCGAGGACCGGGTCCGCCGCCAGCCAGGGACGATCGGTGGCGGCGTAGTCGAGGAGGTTCTTCACGGGCGACAGGCCGAGCTCGACCCGCTGATCGTTGAGCATGCCGCCGATCAGGTTGTCGGTGCCTTGGTTGTAGTCCGCCCGCTGCGACGGCGGGAGCGCCGACGGCAGGTGGATCGGGCAGAGCACGACGTTGAAGTAAGGGATGCCCAATTTCTCGGCCACCGAACGGACGGCGACCGCGCCGGAGAGCAGCCCGGCCGCCACCACCACGTCACAACCCTCGGCGACCTTGAGGATCTGTTCGAGGCGCTCGGCGTTCGACCCGGCCTCGGCGTCCGGCGTCCCGTGTGACGCCGACGCGCCCTTCCAGCGTTCGACCGGCACCAGCGGCACCCCGATCTCGGCCAGCCGCGCCGCGCTGTCCGGCGGGGCGCACATCCGCACTTCCGCGCCGGCCTCCCGCAACTTCGCCGCCAAGGCCACCAGCGGTTCGACGTCGCCGCGTGATCCCCTTGCCCACAACAAAACGCGCATTTCGCATCCCCTGATCGAGCTTGTCCGGTTCACACCGAAACGGCGGGCTTTTCCTTGCTGACGGCGCCGAGGACCAGTTCCGCGGCCGCCGCCGCCCCGTCCGTGCGGGCGATCCCGGCGACGGCCTCGGCTCGTGCGGCCGTTTCCGGGGCCAGGGCCGTGACGAGCGCGGCCGACAGGGATTCGACGGTCGGGACGGGCCCGTCGTGCGCCACGCCGATCCCCAGGTCGGCGACCCTGGCCGCGAAGTACGGCTGGTCCATGCCCCGGAAGATGATGATCTGCGGGACCCCGGCCCGCGTCGCCACGTGCGCCGTCCCCGAACCACCGTGATGGACGACCGCGGCGACCCGGCCGAACAGCACCTGGACGTTCACCTCGTCGATGACGAGACAGTCGCGCTGATCGTCGATCCGGGCCAGCTCAGCCCAGCCCCGCGAAAGGATCACCCGGCGGCCCTGGGCGCGGACGGACTCGATGGCCACCCTGGCGGCGTCGTCGGGAGCGTCCAGGCTGCCGAATCCCACGTACACCGGCGGTGTCCCCGCCGCGAGGAACTCCTCCACCTCCGCCGGAAGAGGCCGTTCGTCGACCAGGTACCAGGAACCGGTCTGCACCGCCTCCTGGCCCCGCCGCAGCGGGACCAGCACCGGATCCGCCGCCAGCCAGGGGCGATCGGTGTAGGCGTGGTCGATGACGCTGTCCACCGGCGGCAGGCCGAGCGCCGCCCGCCTGCTGTTGATCGGGTCGCCGAACCGCTGGAACAACCCTTCGTCGCGCATGTCCCGCAGCGAGTGCTGGTCGGTGTCGTCCAGTGCGAACGACTCGCCGTCGCGATCGGGCCGCAGCTGCGGGTCGAACGGCGACCGGATGTCGATCGGATGGCAGGCGGCGTAGAAGTAGGGGATCCCCAGCTTCTCCGCCACCGACCGGACGGCGGAGGCGACCGCCACCATCCCGGTCGCCACCACCACGTCACAGCCCTCGGCGGCCGCCGGAACCTGGTCGAACTGCGCGTCGATCAGCTCGGCCGCGAAACCGGGCCCCGGCCCCGCCCCCGCACGGACCGGGGGGCCGACGGGCACCATCGGCACTCCGAACCCGGCCAGCCGCTCCGCGAAGTCCGCCGGACCGCACACCCGCACCTCGACGCCGCGGGCCCGCAACCGCACCGCCAACGCCAGCACCGGTTCGAGATCACCGCGTGTCCCGAACATCGACAACAACACCCGCATCGCGTACTTCCCTCGTTCCGCTGGTTCCGGCGTCGGCTCACACGGGATGGTGGGGAAGCCACTTCATGCCGTCGGGCGAGACCACCAGCCCGCCGGGGAACAGCGGCATCTCCGGCTCGGCGTCCTCGCCGAGGACCACCCGCATCTGCTCCTGGCCGCCCTCCTGCATGACCTGCCGGACGACCTGCGACTTGAACAGCGGCACCATGCTGGCGTCGTCGCCGCCCGCCATCTTGTCGACGGCGGTGGCGAATTCGGCGCTGCGCTCGACGAGCTGGTGCACCAGGGCGTTCTCACCGGAGGAGACCCCGCCGACGAGGTCGACGAACGACTCCAGGTCGGTGTTCTTGCTCTTCGTGACCTTCTTGGCCTGCCAGAAGTACGACTCCTCGTTCACGTTCATCTCGTAGAACGCGACGAGGAACTCGTAGTACACGCTGTACTCGCGGCGGTACCGCGCTTCGAACTCGGTCAGGGCGGTCTTCTCGTCCAGATCCCCGGCGAGGACGCTGTTGATCGACCGCGCCGCGAGCAGACCGCTGTAGGTCGCCAAGTGCACGCCGGAAGAGAACACCGGGTCGACGAAGCAGGCGGCGTCGCCGACCAGGATCATCCCCGGCCGCCAGAACTCGGTCTGGTTATAGGAATAGTCCTTGCGGACCCGGATCTCCCCGTACTTGCCCGTGGTCACGCGCTTGGCGTCCGCGAGGTACTCCGCGATCAACGGGGCCTCGGCGATCAAGGAACCGAGCGCCTTTTCCCGGTCGCCCTGGACCTTGTCCGCGTCCTCCCGGCGCACCACCGCGCCGACGCTGGTCAGCGTGTCGCTCAGCGGGATGTACCAGAACCAGCCGTTGTCGAACGCGACGCTCAGGATGTTGCCCGAGTACGGCTCGGGCAGCCGCTTGCCGCCTTCGAAGTAGCCGAACAGCGCCAGGCTGCGGAAGAACTCGGAGTAGTTCCGCGAGCCGCCGACCTTGGAGTACAGCCGGCTCTTGTTGCCGGACGCGTCGATCACGAAGGTCGCCTTGACCTCGCGCTCGTTACCGTCGCGGTCGGTGTACCGGACGCCGGTGACCCGCTCGCCCTCTTCGAGCACGTCGGTGACCGAGCACTCCTCCCGGACGTCGACGCCCTTGCGCTTGGCGTTGTTCAGCAGGATCTGGTCGAACTTCGCCCGCTCGACCTGGTAGGCGAACGACGACGGGCCGGTGATCCGCGGCGAGACGGAGAAGGAGAACGTCCACGGCTCCGGGCGGGCGCCCCACCGGAACGTGCCGCCGCGTTTGATCGGGAACCCGGCCGCCGCCAGTTCGTCGGTGACGCCGAGCATCTGGCACACGCCGTGGATCGTGGACGGCAGCAGCGACTCGCCGATCTGGTACCGGGGGAAGAGTTCCTTCTCCAGCAACAGCACTCGGTGGCCCTGCATGGCCACGAAGGTGGCCAAGGTCGACCCGGACGGGCCGCCACCCGCGACCACCACGTCGAATTCTTCGACCGACATTTCTCACCATTCCTCTGTCGACGTCATTGCACTACCAGGCGACCGGCAA
The DNA here is from genome assembly GCF_042723255.1 of Amycolatopsis thailandensis. NCBI lineage: Bacteria > Bacillati > Actinomycetota > Actinomycetes > Pseudonocardiales > Pseudonocardiaceae > Amycolatopsis > Amycolatopsis thailandensis. The sequence goes on along the minus strand of NZ_JBHXJK010000011.1, from coordinate 98,694 downwards.
TTGGTCCGGGCAATCGATGAAGGCGTTCCGGAGCTTGATCTCCTCGTGCGGCACCGCGAGGCGCAGATCGGGGAACCGGGCCCAAAGGGCTTGATAGGCCATCCTCAGCAGCGACCTCGCCACCGCCGCGCCGATGCAGTAATGGATACCGTGCCCGAACCCGACATGAGAACCCGAAGCACGATTCGCGTCGAGGACGTTGGCGTTCGGCGTCAGCGCCTCGTCGCGGTTGGCCATCAGGATCGAGCACATCACGTACTCCCCCGCTTTGATCAGCTGACCGCCGACGACCACGTCCTTGATGGCCAGCCGCGGGTTCGGCTGCTGCACGGGCGACAGATACCGCAGCAATTCGGCGACGACACGATCCGCTTCGTCCTTGCCGGCGAGCATCAAGTCCTTCTGTTCGGGATGATCCAGCAGGGCGAGCACCCCGAAGCCGATCATTCCCGCGACGGTCTCGACGCCACCGAGGATGAGCGCGGTGAACACACCCCGCAGCTCGGCGTTCGTGACGTCGTCCCCGTGCTCGCGCACGATGGAACCGATGAACTCCTCGTCGGGATCCGCGCGCTGGCGGGCGATGAGGCCGTCCAGATAGCGGTTGAACGCCGCGCTGTCGTGGGCCCTCGCCTTGAAGCCGCGGCTGAGCGCGACATTCTGCCGGACGCGCCGGATGAATTCGGTGCGATCGTCGCGCGGGATGCCGAGCAATTCGCACAAGGCCAGTCCGCCGACCGGATCCGCGAACAATCCCTGGACGTCCGCGGGCGACCCTTCGGCCTCCATCACGTCGATGCGGTCCTCGATCAATTCCAGCATCGCGGGTTCCAGCCTGCGGATCCGCCGCGCGGTGAATTCCGGCGTCAGCATTCCGCGAAGGCGGGTGTGCTCGGGCGGGTCGTAGACCGACAACTGCCCGATGAGATCCGGCGGAATGGGTTCGTCGGCTGGTGATTCCGCCGAACTCCAGCGCGGCCGCGTCGTGAAATGCTCGTGGTCGCCGAGGATCTGCCGCACGACGTCGTACCCCATGGCCTGCCAGACGTATTCGGTCCGCAGTTGGGTGGACGCGCTCCCGACTATCCGGACCAGCGGGCCGTGCGCCCGGAGGTCGAACATGTCCTCGTGGGGATCGCAATGCGTCCTGAGCATGTAGTTCGCCGTCGGCTGCACGAGTGGCGCGACCTCATCGATATCCTGATCCATATCGAGTGGAAACTCCTTCACCGACCGCGTTTGGTGTTCCGGATTCCTCTTCGGACACTCGGGTTCCTCAATCTTCGCCCGTGCTCAGGAAATAAGTCCAGGGTGCCGCCGTGGACGAAGACCCAGCCCGCTCCGGTGGGCTCCGGATCGCCGGGCACACTCCCTGCCCGAAACAGCGTTGCGAAAGCCACTTTCGCAACCTTCAGCGTTGTGAAAGGGGGTTTGGGAACGCCCAGGGGGCCAAGAGCGGGGGGGCGCGGGCCGCGGCGCGCTCACCAG
>NZ_JBHXJK010000011.1:0-97196 GCF_042723255.1 Amycolatopsis thailandensis | reverse complement strand
CCCAAACCCCGAGACCCAAACCCCTCCCCCCACCCACCCCCGGTCCCACCTGGCGTACCCCCAACTCCACGTGGCCAAAGCGCGGGCGGCATCGGCCGGATCCGCGATCACGACCCAAGACGGGACTCGCGTGATCAGACGGCGAACATGCGTGCTTGGAGGCGGAACTCACGTGATCAGAGGCGGAACTCGCGTGTTTGGAGACGGAACTCGGGTGTGCGTCGTCCAAGCACGCGAGATCCGCCTCCAAGCACGCGAGATCGCTGTCCAATCACGCGAGTTCCGCCTTTGATCACGCGTGATCGCCGCTCACCACTCGACCATCAGGCTCGTCAGCCCGTACGCCGGCGTCGTCAGCCGGTACGCGGTCTCCCCCTCGGGGTCCGCCAGTCTCAGCTTCGGAAAGCGTTGCCACAGCGCGGAATACACGACCCGCAGTTCGAGGCGTGCGAGCGCCGCGCCCAGGCAGTGATGGACTCCGTGCCCGAACGCGACGTGCGGGACCGGATCCCGCGTGACGTCGAGACGGTCCGGGTCCGGCAGCAGGGCGGGGTCACGGTTGGCCATGGGGAGCGAGCAGGTGACCGTCTCGCCCTCCTTGATCGTCTGGCCCGCGATGGTCACGTCCTGCATGGCTGTCCGCGGTGTCGGGGCGTAAGGGACGGTCAGGTACCGGATCATCTCGTCGACAGCCCGGTCCGCCGCCTGATCCTCGCCCTGGAAAGCGGCGATCTGCTCGGGATGTCGCAGCAGTGCCAGCACACCGAGCCCGATCATGCCGGAGATGTTGTCGTCCCCGGCCAGCATCACCTGCACGCAGAAACCGCGAAGTTCCTCGTCCGTCGCCGCGTCGCCGTGTTCGGCGACGACGGCGCCGATCAGCCCCTCGCCCGGTTCTTCGCGCTGCCTGGCGATCATGGTCAGCAGGTAGCGGGAGAACGCCTCGCCGGCGGCCGCCCGTTTCCGTTGACTCAGCGAAGGATCGAGGTGCCGGTGGCACAGCTGGATGAACGTGGCGCGGTCGTCCCGGGGCACCCCGATCAGCTCGCACAGCACGGCCCCGGGCACCTCGTCGGCGACGACCTCGATCAGATCCGCGGGTGAACCCTCGTCCTCCAGCGCGTCGAGACGCTCCTCGACGATCTGCTCGATGTACGGCCGCAGCCGCCGGATCCGGCGCAAAGTGAAGCCCGGCAACAGCTTCTGCCGCATCCGGGGGTGCTCGGGCAGGTCGTAGTCCATCAGGTTGCCGACCAGTTCCCGCGGCCGGAAGATGCCCTTCCCGCCGACCTCGTCCTGATCGTGCCAGCGCCGCCGGTTGCTGAACCGCTGGTGGTCGCCGAGGACCTGCCGGACGACCGAGTGGTTCGCGGCCAGCCAGCTGGTCTCGGCGCCCGCTCCCTCGCCGATGGTGATCTTCGTCAGAGGACCGGCGGAACGCAGGTCCTCCGCGGGGCCGAAACCGTCCCGCCGGATGTGCAGCGGCCGCGAGTCGTCACCACTCAACGGGAAGCTCCTCTACGGCGAAGGGAGCGGGCCTGCCCGGCTTGAACCGCAGCTCCTCCTCGGGGACGGCCAGCCGCAGCGTCGGGAAGCGGCGGACCAGCGCGGGCAGCGCCACCCGCAGCTGGAGCCTGGTCAGCGGCGCCCCGATGCAGTGGTGGATGCCGTGCCCGAACGCGATGTGCTCGGTGTTCTCCCTGGTGATGTCGAATCCTTCGCCCCGGGCGCGGTTCACCGCCAGCAGCGAACAGGTCAGGACGTCACCGGCGCGAATGGTGCGCCCGCCGATCGACACGTCGACAAGTGCGGTCCTGGGCGAGGGAGTCTCCACGATGGACGCGTACCGGAGCACTTCCTCGGCCGCGGAGTTCGCGAGCTCCGGACGCTCACGCAGCAGCGCCATCTGGGCGGGGTGGGTCACCAGGAGCAGCGCCGCGATCGCCAGCTGGGAGGCCAGCTGCTCGACCGCCCCGATCATGATCCCCTCGGCGAGGCCCGCGAGTTCGTCGTCGGTGACGTCGTCCCCGTGATCGCGCACGATGCCGCCGATCATCCCGTCGCCGGGTTCGACGCGGTTGCGGGCGGTCAGTTTCCGGGCGTAGTTGACGATGCCCAGTCCCGACAGGTTGCGCTGCCGGGGGATCCGGCTCTCCCGGCTTTCCCGGAACATCCGCGACAACTCGTACTGGTCGTCACGCGGGACGCCGAGGAGGTCGCAGGCGATCAGCGCGGGGATGGGCCAGGCGGCGTTGCGGACGAAGTCGACCGGCGACCCCATGTCCTCCAGATCGTCCAGGCATTCCTCGACGATCTCCTCGGCGACCGGCCGCAGGACCTCGATCCGCCGGACGGTGTTCGCCCTCGTCACGGTCCCCCGCAACCGGGTGTGGTCCGGCGGGTCGTAGGACTGGAGGATCCCCGGCAGCCAGGCCCGTTCCGACTCGTCGTCGACCGGGCGCATCGAACTGAACCGGGTGACGTCGGAAAGGATCTCCCGGATTTCGTCGTAGCCGGTGACCAGCCATTGCTTGCGGCCGTCCAGTCCCGGCTCGGTGTCGTATTCGTGCAGCGGCCCGTTCTTCTGCAGATCGCTGAGCTCCGGCACCGGATCGAGACCGAACCGCTGATGTGGCAGCGGAACTACCATGATTCTCCTCAAAGCTTTCGCGGTGTCACCAGTCGAGCGGCAGGGCTTTCACGTCGAACGGCGGCGGCCCCAGTTTGATCTCGCGGTCCGGCTCGGCCAGCCGGAGTTTCGGGAAGCGGGTCGCCAGCGCCGGGATCGCCACCCGGAAGATCAGATCGGCCAGCGGCCTGCCGAGGCAGTGATGGATGCCGTGCCCCCACGCGACATGCGGCGTCTTCGGCCGGCTGATGTCGAACCGATCCTCCGGTGCGGGGAAGTCCCGGCGGTTCACACCGATCAAGGAGCAGGTGACGGTGTCCCCTGCCTTGACGAGGAAATCGCCGATGCGAACGTCTTCGGTCGCGATGCGCGGGGTGAGTTTCTCGGAGGTGCTGAGATACCGGACCATCTCTTCGAGCCAGTCCGGGATGACGTCCGGCTTCTCCCGGAGCAGATCGAACTGCTCGGGCGCCTCGACCATCAGCCACGCGCCCGCCGCGAGGAACCGGGCCACCTGATCCCCGCCCGCGCCCATGACGAACGCGGCCAGCCCGGTCAGTTCCGAGTCGGTGATCTCGTCCCCGTGCTCGCGCACGACGACGCCGAGCATGTCGTCGCCGGGGTCGCGACGCGTGCGAGCCGTGTTCTGGCTCATGTACGTCATGTACCGGTTCCCGGCCGCCACGCGCCTGCTGCCCGACCGCTCGGCCCGGCTGGCGTGCAGGCTGCGGGACAACTCCGTCTGGTCGTCCCGGGGGATGCCGAGGAAGTCGCAGGTCGCCGTGGTCGCGATGGCCCACCCGAAATGCGGGACGAAGTCCAGCGGGCCGCCGATGGAGTCGATGGCGTCCAGGGTGTCCTCGACGACCTGCTCGACCTGAGACCGGAACCGTTCCATCCGCCGGACGGAGAACGCGGGCGACAGCACCCGGCGCAGTCGCGTGTGCTCCGGCGGGTCGTACTGGGTGATGAAGCCGGGGAAGGTGATGCCGGACGCCGTCCCGCCGTAGAGGAGCCGGGAACTGAACTTGTCCGAGCCGAGCACGTGGCGGACCTCGTCGAAACCGGTGGCCAGCCAGGCCGTCCGGCCCTCGCCGTCCTCCTCGGTGCCCAGTTCGGTCATCGGGCCCTTGGCCATGAAGTCCAGCAGCAGCGGAACCGGGTCGAACCGGTCCCGCCAGTGCATCTCCGTCGGCAGGACGACGTTGAGCTCCTCGAACGCTTCCACTGCACAGGTCCTTTCCCGGGGTCAGTCGGACGAGCGCGGGGCTCGTCCAACTGACCGCATCGAACGGCTGGACAGCGCCGCTCAGCTACCGACTTCCTGGATGAGGCTCTTCGGGCGGAGGTCCGTCCAGTTCTCCTCGACGTAGGCGAGGCATTCCTGCCGGGGCGCCTCGCCGTGCACGCGGGTCCAGCCGGCGGGCACCTCGGCGAAGGTCGGCCACAGCGAGTGCTGGCCCTCGTCGTTGACGAGCACGAAGAAGGAGCCGTCTTCGTTGTCGAAGGGATTGCTCATCGTTGCGTCCTTTCGCGCTCCGGCCGGGGCCGGAGCTTCTCGGCGACGACGGCCCCGATCTGGGCCAGCGCCGCGGGTTGCAGCATTTCCATGTGACCGGTCGCGATCTCGTGCGGTTCGACGGTCCCGCTGGTGAGGGGCTTCCAGCTGGCGATCGCGACCTCGGTGGGCAGATGCGAGGGCCGGTTCTCCGTCGCGACGAACAGCAGGATGTCGCTGGTGAAGCTCCGGGCGGTGTGCTCCGGCCCGATCCGGCGGAGGTGCCCCATGACCTCCTCCAGGTTCGTCCGGGCACCGGCGTCGCGGGCGACTCCGGCGGCGAGCGCCAGTTGCTGGTCCTGTTGCTTGTCGAAGGCGTCGGCCTCCTCGTCGGCTTCGGTGCCGCGCTGCGCGCGCGGCAGCCTTCCGACGTCGGTGGGGTAGGCGTCGAGGAGGGCGACCAGGCCGACCTCTTCCCCTTGCGCTTCAAGCAAAGTGGCCATCGCCTGCGAGATCCGGCCGCCGAGCGACCAGCCGAGCAGGTGGTACGGCCCGGACGGCTGCACGGTGCGGATCTGCTCGACGTAATCGGCCGCCATCTCCTCCACAGTGGACGGCAGCGGTTCGGTACGGGCCAGGCCGCGCGCCTGGAGGCCGTACACCGGCTGGTTCTGCGGAAGGCTCCGCAGCAGCGGCGCGTAGTTCCAGCTCAGCCCGCCACTCGCGTGGACGCAGAACAGCGGCGGCCGGTTTCCGCCTTCCCGCAACGGAAGCAGCACTTCGAAGTCACCCGTGCCGGTCGCCGCCGCGGCACCCGGCAGCCGCCGCTCGCCCACCACGGCCAGTGCGTCGGAGGCGTTCCAGCGGGCGAGCAGATCCGTGCGCACCATCCGCCTCCCCTCTGTACCGAACGGGCAGACGACAGTCTTCTCGGCAGGACTCGCGTCCACCACTGCCCCGGTGAGGTACAGGTCGCCGACGGCGCCCGCGACGACGGGCCGCAGCTCGTCGTCGAGCACGAGCGCGCCGAGCGGGCCGCCCTCGGCCAGTTCGGCGGCCACCGTGGGCACGGCGCCGGCCCACTTCGCCGGTGCCTCGGCCGGACGGTCCCGTTCGGTGTCGTCGAGAGCGAGGTCGACTTCGCTGATGCGCAGCCGCGGGTCTTCCGCGACCTGTTCGAGGACGCGGACCAGCCGCCGTGCCAGCGATTCGGCCGTGGCCTCGTCGAAGAGATCGGTGGCGTAGTGCAGGGTGCCGTCGATGCCGTCCTGTTCGTCCTCCTCGTCGAGGCGCTCGGTGAGCTTGAACGACAGGTCGAGTTCGAACGCGTCCGGCCCGACCGGCTCGGCTTCGGTGCGCAGCGCGGGCAGTTCCGTCGCGTCCCACGCGCCGAGGTCCTCCTCGCCCACCTCCAGTGCCACCTGGAACACGGGATGGCGGGCGAGCGAACCCGGCAGGTCCAGCAGCTCGACGATCTTTTCGAACGGCAGGTCCAGGTACAGGCGCGCGGTCCGGGCCGCCTCCTGCGCCCGGGTGACGACCTCCAGGAAGGAGGGGTCGCCCGAGAGGTTCGTCCGCAGGGCGAGCGGCCGGGCGAACGGCCCGACCATCGGCTCGAGGTCGATGAGGTCGTCGTCCTTCGGCAGCGACGTGCCGATCACGACGTCGTCGCTCGCGCCGGATTTGACCAGCAGGACCGCGAGCGCGGCCTGCACCACCTGGAGGACGTGCGCGCCGACCGGCGCGACCGCCTTGGTCAGCCGGGCGTGCGGCCCGGCCTCCAGCCGCACCGCGACCGTGCCGGCCCGCCGCGACGGGACGACCGGCCGGGGACGGTCGAGCGGGAGCACCGTCTCGCCGTCGATCCCGGCCAGATTGGCCTTCCAGAAGGTGATCTGCTCGTTGATGAGGCTGTCCTGTCCGCGCTCGTCGTCGAGCAGCCGCCGCTCCCAGATCGCGTAGTCCGCGAACTGCAGCGCCAGCGGCGCGCGCTCCGGGACCCGGCCCGAACGCCGCGCGCCGTACGCGGCGGCCAGGTCGCGGAAGAGCACGTCGAGCGACTCGTCGTCGGCCAGGATCCGGTGCACCTTGAGGTGCAGCACGTGCGCGTTCTCCGCGAGCTCGAAAAGGTCGCAGCGCCACGGCACTTCTTCGGTCAGGTCGAAGTGCCGCTCGCGAAGCTCCGCGAGAAGCCCGGGAAGCTCCTCCTCGGTCGCCGGGACCGGGGTCAGCTCGACCGCCAAGGCGTCGTGGATGTGCTGGCGAACGCTCTGCGCGTCGCCGGGGAAGGTGGTCCGGAGGATCTCGTGCCGGGCCGCGACGTCGCCGAAAGCCTCCGCCAGCGCGGGCACGTTCAGCCTGCCTCGCAAGCGAAGCGCGACCGAGATGTGCAGTCCGGCGGCCTCGTCTCCCGGGCTGGCCAGCAGCCAGGCGCGGAGCTGACGCGCGGTCAGCGGCACGCGGTCCGGCCGCTCGACGGCTTCCAGCGGGGGACGCGACTTCGCGGCGAGCGCGCGGGCGACACCCGCGGGCGTCGGCGAGGAGAACAGCTGCCGGATGGGCAGATCCGCGCCGAGTTCCTCGCGGATGCGCGCGATGAGCCGCATGGCCAGCGCCGAACTGCCGCCCAGGTCGTGGAAAGCGTCGTCGACACTCACCTGCGGGACACCGAGGATCTCGGAGAACAGCGCGCACAGGACCTTCTCGGTCTCGTTCTCCGGCGCCTTCTCCGCCGCCTGCCCCGCGAGATCCGGGGCGGGCAGGGCCCGGCGGTCCACCTTGCCGTTGGGCGTGACGGGCAGCCCGGGCAGGGCGATGACCGCGAGCGGGACCATGTACGCGGGCAGGACGAGCCCCATCTGCCGCCGGATCTCCTCCGGCCCCGCGTCCTTGCCGTCGGAGACGAAGTAGCCCACCAGGCGCTTTTCGCCCGGCTGGTCTTCCCGCGCCATGACGACCGCTTCGACCACGCCCGGCTGGACAGCCAGCACGGCCTCCACCTCGCCCAGCTCGACCCGGTAGCCGCGGATCTTCACCTGCTCGTCGCCGCGGCCGAGGAACACGACCTCGCCGTCGCGGGTCCAGCGCGCCCGGTCCCCGGTGCGGTACATGCGCTCACCGGGGAGGAACGGGCAAGCCACGAACCGGTCGGACGTCAGGCCCGGGCTGTCGAGGTATCCGCGTGCCAGGCCGGTGCCCGCGATGTACAGCTCACCGGCCACTCCCGGCGCGACCGGGCGCAGGAAGGCGTCGAGGAGGTAGATCTTCCGGTTGGTCATCGGGTGGCCGATCGGCAGCTCCCGGTCGATCACGTCGCCGGGTTCGATCGGCAGCCACGTCGCGCACAGCGTGGTCTCGGTCGGCCCGTAGGTGTTCCGCACCCGCAGACCGGGCTGAGCGCGCCGCAGGTTCTCGACGGACTGCGCGGGGACGACGTCGCCGCCGGTGCCGATCTCGGTCAGGCCCGCGAAGCATTCCGGCGAGGTCTCCGCCAGGGCGCGGAAACTGCCGGCGGTGAGGTGGACGGCGGTCGCGCCGCGTGCCACCGCCTGGCGCACCCCGGCCGCGTCCAGTACGCCCGGTTCGGTGAGCAGGACCCGGCCGCCGGTGACGAGCGGGACCCACATCGCGTAGAGCGAAGGGTCGAAGACGTGCGTCGCGTGCATCAGCACGCCGTCGTCGGGACCGAGCTGCCAGCCCGCGTCGCCCGCCAGACCGGCGACGGCGCCGTGCGGGATCGCCACGCCCTTGGGCAGACCGGTGGATCCCGAGGTGTACATGACGTACGCGAGATCGTCCGCGCTCGGCCGGAATCCCGGTGCCGTGGCGGGAAGAGCGTCGACGGCCGTCCGCGTTTCCGGGGCGTCGAGGACGATCGCGTCGTCCGGAACGACTCCGGCGGTGGCCTGGGTGCACAGCACGGTCGAGACGCCGGAGTCGCCGAGGATGAACGCGATCCGCTCGGCCGGGTACTCCACGTCGACCGGGACGTACGCGGCGCCCGCCTTCCAGATCGCCAGGAACGCGATCAGCAGTTCCGGCGACCGTTCCATGGCCACCCCGACCCGGTCGCCGCGGCCGACACCACGCTCGGCGAGATACCGGGCCAGCCGGTTCGACGCCTGGTCGACCTCGGCGTAGGTCAGGTTCGCGCCCGCCGCGTCGGTGATCGCCACCGCGTCCGCCGCCGTGGCCACCCGCCGCGCGAACAGTTCGACCACGGACTCCCCCGGCACCGGGCCGTCGGTCGCGTTGAAGGTGTCCACCACCAGGGCGCGCTCGGCGTCGCTGGCCAGCGCCAGGCGGCCGACGAGGACCTCGGGTTCGGCGACGAGCCGCTCCAACACCCGCGACAGCGCGCCGACGACCGATTCGGCGGCCGTCTCGTCGAAGAGACCCTGGTCGTAGTCGAGGATCAGCGGCATCCGCTCGCCGGGACCGGTGATCAGCGTGAACGGGTAGTGCGACGAGTTCCGGCCGCGCTTCACCGGGATCAGGCTCAGGCCGCCGTCCGCCGACCGCCCGAGTCCCTTGCGGGGGAAGTTCTCGTAGATGACGAGCGTGTCGAAGACCGCGCCCGCCCCGACGACGGCCTGCACGTCCTGCAGGCCGAGGTGCTGGTGGGTCATGAGTGCCGCCTGGTCGCGCTGCAGGTCGCCGAACAGCTCGACGGCCGGTCGCGCGCCGTCGAGGCGGACCCGCACCGGCAGGGTGTTGAGCAGCTGGCCGACCATCGACTCCACGCCGGCCAGATCGGCGGGCCGCCCCGAGGCTGTCGCGCCGAACACGACGTCGTCACGACCGGAGAGCTGCGAGAGCACGACGGCCCAGGCACCCTGCACGACGGTGTTCAACGTGAGGTCGTGGCCGCGCGCCAGCCGCGCGAGACCGTCCGTGAGTTCCTCGGACAGCTCGACCACCGTCGTGTGGATGTCCGGCACGCGACCCGGATCGGCCGGGGCGACCGTGGTGGGCATGTCCAGTCCGGAGAGCTCTTTCCGCCAGGCCGCCCGGGCGATTTCCTTGTCCTGCTTGCCGAGCCAGGCGAGATAGTCCCGATAGGACACGGTGGCGGGCAGGCCGGAAGCGTCGCCGCCCGCGGCGTAGATCGCCGCGAGTTCGCGGTGCAGGATCGGCATCGACCAGCCGTCGACCAGGACGTGATGCAGCGTGTGCACGAGCCGGTGACGCTCCGGGCCGAGCCGGATCAGGTGCAGCTTCATCAGCGGCGCCGCGTCGATGCTCAGCCTTTCGGCCAGCTCGTCCGCGGCCAGCCTGTCCACCTCGCCGTCGAGGATGTCCTCGGGCAGTCCGGTGAGATCCGTTTCGCGCCAAGGGATCTCGGCGTCCCGCTTGATCACCTGGACCATCTGAGCGCCGCTGACGTAACGGAAACAGGCCCGCAGCGCGGCGTGGCGGTCGACAAGGGCCTGCCACGACGCCTTCAGCAGCCCGGCGTCCAGGGGTCCGTCGATGCCGTAGACGGTCTGCACGGTGTAGGTGTCGGGCCCGTCGTCGTCCAAGACGGTGTGGTAGAGCATTCCTTCCTGTAGCGGCGAAAGAGGCCAGACGTCCTCCACGCTCGAACGCGGCTTCGCGCGGGTGTCGTCAACGGTCACGATCTGCTCCTTAAAGCGTTAGTCGCCGGACAGTCCAGCCTCGAGTTGTTCCAACTGATCAAGGGAAAGAGCGACGAGCGTGCCCCCGTCCGGTTCCGGCTCCGGGGCGGTCTCGTCTTCGACAGGCAGCGGTTTGACCAGCGCCGCCAGCCGTTCCGGCGTCTTCTCGGCGAACACCTGGCCCGGGGTCAGCGCCAGCCCTTCCCGCCGGGCCATCGCGGACACCTGCATCGAGGTGATCGAGTCCCCGCCGAGTTCGAAGAAGCTGTCGTCGGCCCCCACCCGGTCCAGGCCGAGCACCTCCGCGAACAGCCCGCACACCAGGGCCTCCATCGGTGTGCTCGGCTCCCGTTTCGAAGCCATCGCGGCGAAATCGGGGGCTTGCAACGCCTTGTGGTCGAGCTTGCCGTTCGGGGTGAGCGGCATCTTCTCCAGCGTCACGAACGCGGCGGGCATCATGTACTCCGGCAGCCGTTCGGCCGCCAGTGCCCGCAACGCGGCCGTCAGACCGTCCACATCGGACCCGGCAGGGACGACGTAGGCCACCAGACGTTTCTCGCCCGGCCCGTCGGTGCGGACGGACACCGCGACCTGACCGGCCCCCGGATGTTCCGAGAGCACGGCCTCGATCTCGGCGGGCTCGACCCGGTAGCCGCGCACCTTGACCTGCGCGTCGACCCGGCCGACGAACTTCAGCCGGCCGTCGGGGTCCCAGCGGAACAGGTCGCCGGAGCGGTACATGCGCTCGCCGGGCGCGAACGGACTGGCGACGAACCGTTCCGCCGTCAGGCCCGGACGCCCGAGGTAGCCGCGGGCGAGCCCGACGCCGGTGATGTAGAGCTCCCCCGTCACCCCGGGCGGCACCGGCTGCAGGAAAGCGTCGAGCAGGTAGTGCCGCACGTTGTGGATCGGGCCGCCGAGCGGGACGACGTCGTGCCCCGGGGACAGCGGGGCGCTCATCGTCGAGCAGATGGTCGTCTCCGTCGGCCCGTAGGCCTGGATCACCCGACGCCCCGGCGACCAGCGGTCCACCAGCGCGGCCGTCAGCGCCTCGCCGCCGGTCAGCACGGTCCGCAGGGTGTCGGGCAGGTCGTCCTCGCTCGCCAGCACACTCGGCGACACGGTCAGGTGCGTGATGCCCGCCCGGCGGATCGCGTCGCCCAGTGTCACCTTGGGCGGCATGTTCGCGGCGTCGGGCAGCACCAGGGTCGCCCCTGCCAGCAGGGCCATGTACAGCTCGGAAACCATGGCGTCGAAACCGATCGCGGACAACTGCAGGATCCGCGAGGACGCCGTCACGGCCATCCGCTCGATATGCGCGTACCCCAGGTTGACGAGGCCGGAGTGGGTGACCTGGACGCCCTTCGGCACCCCCGTCGACCCCGACGTGTAGATCACGTACGCCGCGTCTTCCGGTGCCACCGACGGCAGCACCACGTTCGGATCGGCGTCGGGCAGCTCGTCGAGCAGCAGCACCGTTCCCGCGAAGGCGGCGGGCACGAACGCCCGCGTCGTCTTCGTGCACACCAGCACCTCGGGTGCCGAGTTCGCGAGCATGAACTCGACGCGGTCACGCGGATAGTCCGGATCGACCGGGACGAACGCCCCACCGGCGAACGTGACCCCCAGCAGGGTCACCGCCAGCTCGGCCGAACGCTCGACCAGCACGCCCACCCGGACCTCGCGCCGCACTCCCGCGCCGACGAGCAGCCGGGCCAGCGCCTCGACCTCGTCCACCAGCCCGCTGTAGGTCAGGCTCCGCGCCGAGTCCTCGACCGCCACCGCGTCCGGCGTCCGGTCCGCCTGGGTGCGGACCAGCGACGGCAGCGTGTCCGTCACGAGCGGCGCGTCGGTCCGGTTCCATTCGTCCACGACCAGACGACGGTGCTCCGGCCCGATCAGGCCGACCCGCCCGACCGGGACCAGCGGATCGGCGACCACCTGCTCCAGCGCCCGGACGATCGACGCGAGGAACTCCTCGGCGCGTGTCCGATCGAACACGTCCGGCCGGTAGATGACCTCGCCGTGGACGCCACCGCCTTCGGACGCGCGCAGGGACAGCGGATAGTGCCCGTTGTCGTCCGGGATCCCCGCCGGGCGCATGGCGAGGACGCCGGGATCGTCCGACGGCTCCGGCGGCGGCGGGTAGTTTTCGAAGACGACGATCGTGTCGAACGCCGCGCCGGGACCCGCGACCTGGGTGAGCTCGGTCAGCCCGAGATGCTGATGCGGCATCAGCGCGACCTGGCGTTCTTGCAGGTCCGCCAGCATGTCGGCGAACTTCTCGGCGCCGGTGAGGCGGGCCCGGACCGGCAGCATGTTCATGAACAGGCCGACCGCGGACTCGACGCCGGGAATCTCCAACGGTCGCCCGGCCACCGTGGTGCCGAAGACGACGTCCTCACGCCCGGTCAGCCGCGCCAGCAACAGCGCCCAGACCCCTTGGAACAGCGTGTTCATCGTGACCCCGTGCCGCCGGGTGAACTCGGTCAGCCGCCCGCTCAGCTCGTCGTCGAGCGCGAACCGCACGCGGTCGGGCTCGATGGGCGTGGCGATCGACTCCGGCGGTACGACCCGGGTCGCCTCGTCGAGCCCCGCGAGCGCGGTCCGCCACGCCTCCCTCGCGGCCGCGTTGTCCTGGCGGGCGATCCACGCGAGGTACTCGCGGTACGACGTCGGGACCGGCAGGGTCCGGCCGTCACCGCCGGACTCGTACGCCGCCATGACCTCGACCAGGAAGACCGGAAGCGACCAGCCGTCGGCCGAGATGTGGTGCGACGAAAGGATCAGCCGGTGCCGGCGTTCCGCGAAACGCACCAGGTGCAGGCGCAGCTGCGGAGCCTTGGTCAGGTCGAACCGGTCGGCGTGCGCCTCGGCCGCGAGGAGCTCGAACTCCGCCAGCGCCTCGGCCTCGGACAGCTGGGACAGGTCGGTCTCCCGCCACGGCAGCGTCACCCGGCGGGCGACCGCCTGCACACCGGTGCCGGACCCGAGCTGATGGAAGCTCGCCCGCAAAGCGTCGTGCCTGTCGACCAGGGTCTGCCAGGACGAGCGGAAGCGGGCGGCGTCCAGCGGGCCGTCGAGGGTGAGGACCCGCATGCCCGCGTAGACGTCCGGGCCGCGCTCGTCGATGCTGTGGAACAGCAGGCCTTCCTGGAGCGGGGAGAACGGCCAGATGTCGAGCAGCTCCGGTACGGCGGCCTCGATCTCCTCGACTTCGTTCTGTGCCAGCGAAACGAGCGGGAAGTCGGACGGCGTGTGCCCGCCCTGGCCGCCCGAGCCGACGTGCGTGGCGAGGCCGGTCAGCATGTCCAGCCACGTCTTCCCGAGTGACTCCGCCTCGGCCTCGGTGAGGATCCGCCCGGCCCACGTCACGGTGAGCGTGAGCTCGGGTCCGCCGTCGCCGTCCAGCACCGCCGCGTCGATCTCGACGACGTGCCGCAGCGGCAGGTCCTGCCCCGCCGCGCCGCCGATGGTCCCGACCATCTGCCAGGGCTCCGCGTCGCCCTCGGGCCGGGACGAGAAACGGCCGAGGTAGTTGAAGCCGATCTCCGCCTTCGGCAGCACCGACAGGGCCTTCCCCGTCTCCTCGTTGAGGTGACGCAGCATCCCGTAGCCGAGCCCGCCGTCCGGCACGGATCGCACGTTCTCCTTGACTCCCTTGAGAAGCCGTCCGGCCGCGGCGCCTCCCGCGATCGCTTCCGCCGGGTCGATCCCCGCGGTGTCCAACCGGAGCGGATGGACATCGGTGAACCAGCCGATCGTCCGCGACAGGTCGAGGTCTTCGAGGGCCTGGCGGCCGTGACCTTCGACGTCCACCACGACGGCGGTGCCGCCACGCCAACCGGCCACCGCGCCCGCCAGGGTCGCCAGCAGGACTTCGTGGACACCGCAATGGAACGCCGAGGTGGCCTTCTCCACGAGCACGCTCGCGCGTTCCCCCGGCAGGGTCCAGGTCTTGCGGCCCGACGTGGAAATGGTGTCGCGCTTCGGATCCAGCTCGCCCAACCGCGTTTGCGCGCCGTCGAGGATCTCCGTCCAGGTCGCCAGTTCGGCGTCGCGGGCGGCCGCCTGCTCGGTCAAGGTCCGTGCCCAGCGCCGGAACGAGACGTCCACCGGGTCGAGTCCCGGTTCCCGGCCCGCCGCCACGGCTTCGGTGGCCGTCTGCAGGTCCGGCAGCAGGATCCGCCACGACACCACGTCGGCCACCAGGTGATGCGCCACCACGGCCAGCCGTCCGACGCGGCCCGGTCCCGCGTCGACCCACACCGCCCGGACCATCACCCCGCCGACGGGATCCAGGCGTGCGGCCGCCGCACCGGCGTGACGCTCCGCGACCTCGTCGAGGTCACCGGCACCCACTTCGACCCGCTCGACCAGACCGATCACGTCCACGGCCCCACGCTCGGACACCACCAGCCGGGGCTGCTCGCCCTCGGTCTCGACGATCCGGCTCCGCAGCAGGTCGTGCGTGTCGATCACGGCGGCCAGCCCGGCCGTCAGGGCGTCCGCGGACAGGTCGCCGGGAGCGCCGACGGTCACCCACTGCGCGAGCGCGCCACCGTTCAGCGCACCCGAATCGTGTTCGATCAGTTCCCGCACCACCGGCGTCCACGGGACCTCGCCGACACCGTCCTCGGCGACGGCCGGGAGCCGTCCGCCGCGCTCGGCCACGGCCGCGATCCCCGCGGGCGTCTTCTGCTCGAAGACCTGCTTGGCACCGAAGACGAGGTCCTCACGCCGCGCACGGGCGGCCAGCCGCATCGAAAGGATCGAGTCACCGCCGAGTTCGAAGAAGCCGTCGTCGGCGCCGACCTCGTCCAGCCCGAGGATCTCGGCGAACAGTCCGCACAGCAGCCGCTCGGTCCCGGTGCGGGGCTCGCGGCCGGCGCGTTTGGCGGTGAACTCCGGGGCGGGCAGGGCCGCACGGTCGATCTTCCCGTTGAGCGTCAACGGGAAGGCGTCCATCACCAGCACCACCGCGGGCACCATGTACTCCGGCAGCCGCGCCGCGAGGTGCTCGCGGACCGCGCCGGAATCCAGCCCCGGCGCGTCTTCCGCGGTCACGTACGCGATCAGCCGCTTCTCGCCGGGTCGTTCTTCCCGCGCCACCACGATCGCCTGCGCGACCCGGGGGACGCCGGTCAGCGCGGCCTCGATCTCCCCCGGCTCGACGCGGTAGCCGCGGATCTTCACCTGCGAATCGGCCCGGCCGCCGAACACCAGCTCACCCTGATCCGTCCAGCGCGCCAGGTCGCCCGTGCGGTACATCCGTTCCCCCGCGGTGAACGGATTCGCGACGAACCGTTCCGCGGTCAGCGCGTGCGCGCCCGCATAGCCGTGCGCCAGACCGGCCCCCGCGAGGTACAGCTCGCCGGTCACGTTCGGGGCCACCGGCTGGAGGAACGCGTCGAGCACGTAGGCCTGCCTGCCGTCCAGCGGCTTGCCGACCGGCAGGACGTCGCCCGTCACGGCGCCCGGTTCGAGCACGAGCCAGGTGGCGCAGAGGGTGATCTCGGTGGGGCCGTAGAGCTGCCGGAACCGGACGTCCGGGCAGGCCTGGCGCATCCGCACGACGGACGCGAGCGGCACCGCGTCCCCGCCGGTCAGGATCTCGCGCAGACCGAGGAAGGACTCCGGGGATTCCTCCGCCACGGCACGGAAAGCGCCCGCCGTCAGGTGGACGGTGGTCACGCCGCGGGCGATCGCTTCACGCAGCCTGCCCGCGTCGACCGTGCCCGGCTCCGCGACCACCACGCGGGCACCGCTGACCAGCGGCACCCAGAGCTCGACCAGCGACGCGTCGAAAGCGTGCGACGCGTGCAGCAGCACGTGATCGTCCGGGCCTTGTGACCAGCCCGGGTCACTCGCCAGCGCCGCCACACTCGCGTGCGGGACAGCGACGCCCTTGGGCACCCCTGTCGACCCCGATGTGTACATCAGGTAGGCCACGTCGTGCGCCGACACCGTGACCTCGGGCGCTTTCGCATCCCCGATCCCGGGTGCGCCGACGACCACCGGCTCGATCCCGTCCGGCACTCCGTCGCGGGTCGCTTCGGCGCAGAGCGCCACCGACGCGCCGGCGTCGGTGAGCATCCGCTCGATCCGGTCCGCGGGATGGTCCACGTTCACCGGCACCTGCGCGGCTCCCGCCTTCCAGACCGCGAGCAGGGCGACCACCAGGTCCACGCCGCGTTCCAGCACGACACCGACGCGGTCACCGCGCCGCACGCCGATCCCGGCCAGGTACCCGGCGAGCCGATCCGATTCCCGGTCGAGTCCGGTGTAGGACAGGGTCCGCCCGCCCTCCTCGACCGCGACCGTGTCCGGGGAAAGGCTTGCCTGGCGGCGGAAGAGCTCCAGCACGGACGACTTGTCCGCCGGTTCGCCGGTCGCGTTCCAGCGCTCGACCACCGACGCGCGCGCCGGTTCGCTCGTCACGGTCAGGCGGCCGACGGGAAGCGACGGCTCCGCCACCACCTGCTCGATCACCCGGACGACCTGCCTGGCGATCTCGGCGGCGGTCTCCCCGGCGATCCGGTCCGGCCGGTAGGACAGGTGGATCTGAAGGCGTTCGCCGGGCATTACGCTCAGGGACAACGGGAAAGTGGTGCCGGTCCGGGTGCGGATCGAGCTGATCGAGACACCGCCGTCGTCACCGAGACCGGCGGCGTCCAGCGGGAAGTTGACGGTCATCAGGACGGTGTCGAAGACCGCGCCCGTCCCCGCCGCCTTCTGGATCTCCTGAAGCCCCATGTACTGGTGCTCCGTCAGCGCAGACTGACGCCGTTGCAGATCCTGGAGCAGGTCCAGCACCGGCGCACCGCCGTCGAGCCGGACGCGGACCGGGACGGTGTTGATGAACATCCCCACCATCCGCTCGACGTCCGGCACCTCGGCCGGCCGCCCGGACACCACCGTCCCGAACACCACGTCCGTCCGGCGCGCCAGCCGCGCCAGCACCAGCGCCCACGCGCCCTGCACGATCGTGCTCAGCGTCAGGCCGTGTCCGCGGGCGAACTCCGTGAGGGCCCTGGTCGGTTCCTCGGGCAGCCATTCGGAACACTCGTCCGGCAGCACCATCGTCTTGCCCGCGTCGGCGTCCACCAGGGTCGGTTCGTCCGCGCCCGCGAGTTCGGCCCGCCAAGCCGCACGGGTCGCTTCCTCGTCCTGGCGGCTCAGCCACGTCAGATAGTCCCGATAGGACGGTGCCGGCTTGGCCTGCCCGCCCGCGTAGCCGGTCGCCGTCTCGCCGAGGACGAGCGGCGTGGACCAGCCGTCGAGAAGCAGGTGGTGGGCAGTCAGCACGAGGCGGTGCCTGTCCGCGCCGAGCCGGATCAGCAGGAGCCGCAGCAAGGGAGGTTTGGTGACGTCGAAGCGTGCTGCCGAGTCCTCCGTGAGCAGGCGTTCGACCTCCGCGTTCGCGGCCGTCTCACCGAGGTGCGACAGATCCTTTTCACGCCAAGGGATTTCGACCTCGTCGACGACGACCTGCACCGTCTCACCGGCACCGAGGTCGTGGAAGCTCGCCCGCAGCGACGCGTGCCGCTCGACCAGGTCGCTCCACGCCGCGCGCAGCCGTCCCGCGTCGAGGGGTCCGTCCAGGTCGAGGATCCGCTGGGTCTGATAGACGTCGACGCCGCCCTCGTCGAAGGCTCGCTCGAAGAGCATTCCTTCCTGCAACGGCGACAGCGACCAGATGTCCGCCAGCCCCGGCGCGGCGGCTTCCAGCTCCGAAACGTCCCGCTGCGTCAGCTTCACGAGCCCGAAGTCGGACGGGGTGTGCCCGCCAGGACCGTCCGCCAGGGCCGCGAGCCCGGTCAACGTCTCCAGCCACGCCTCGCCGAGCCGCTCCACGGCGGCGGGCTCGAGATCCCGGCCGTCGATCACGAGCCGCAGGTGGGGACCTTCCGGCGTGTCCTGGACGTCCGCGCCGATCTCCAGCGCGTGGGCCTGGACGGCGTTCCGCCCGCCACCCAGCGACCCTCCGGTCGTCTGCCAAGCGGTGGCCTCGGCGACGGCGCCCGCCCGGCCGAGGTAGTTGAACCCGATCTGCGCGGACGGCAGCGCCGCCAGCCTCGCCCCTGTCACGGGGTTGAGGTAACGGAGCAGCCCGAAGCCGAGACCGTCGCCGGGAACGGCGCGGACCTGGTCCTTCACGGCTTTCAGCAGCTCCCCGGACGCCGGGTCGGCACCGGAGACGTCGAGGCGGACCGGATGAACGCCGGTGAACCAGCCGACGGTGCGCAACAGGTCTTCGTCGTCGGCGGCATAGCGGCCGTGGCCTTCCACGTCCACCAGGACAGCGGCGTCGTCACCGCGCCACCGCGCGACGGCCCCCGCGATGCCCGCCAGCAGGATTTCCTGGATCCCGCAATGGAACGCGCCCGGCACCCGGGCCACCAGATCGCGCGCCACGCCGCCGGACACCGTCCCCGACCACGAATGCGCCTGCCCGGTTCCCCGCTCCGGCAACGGTTCCACGCCGTCCAGCACGGCGGCCCAGTACTCGGTCTCGGCGACCGTGCTCGCGCTGAGCGCCTGCTCGGCCAGCCGCCGGGCCCACTGCCGGAACGACGTCGTCGCGGGTTCGAGCGCGGGAGTCTCGCCGGATTTCACGGCGTCGTACGCCGAGCGCAGATCGGGCAGCAGGATCGCCCACGAGACCGCGTCGACGACCAGGTGATGCGCCACCAGCACCAACCGGCCCGGCTCGGCGTCCAGCCATACGGCCCGCACCATGGTTCCCGCCGAGGGATCCAGCGCGGCGGCCTCGCGTTCCGCGATCTCGTCGACGTCCCCGGCCGCCGCGCGGGTCACCAAGGCGGCCGCGGATCCCTTTTCAGGCACGGTCAACCGGCCGACGGACTCCACTCGCGCCCGTAGGAGATCGTGGGTGTCCAGCACGGCGCGCAGCGCGCTCACGAAGGCGTCCTGATCGAAGCCTTGCGGGGTTACGACGACTCGCGCCTGCGCGAAGCCGGGTCGCAGAGCGTCTTCCCCGAGGGCGAGCATCACCGGCGTCCAAGGGACTTCACCGATTCCCGTGTCCACTGTGGACTTCCGTGCTTCCGGGGCCAGCGCCGCGAGCCGCTCGGGAGTCCGGTGCTCGAACACGAGCCGCGGGGTGAGCGGGATTCCTTCGCGGCGGGCACGGGCGGCCACCTGCATCGACGAGATCGAGTCCCCGCCGAGCTCGAAGAAGCTGTCCTCCAGGCCGACCTCGTCCAGGCCGAGGACTTCGGCGAACACGCCGCGCAGGATCCGCTCGGCCTCGGTGGCGGGCTCCCGGCTCGCCGATTTCGAGGCGAAGTCCGGCTCCGGCAGCGCTTGGCGGTCCACCTTCCCGTTGACCGTCAACGGCAGGTCGTCCAGCACCAGCACCGCGGCGGGCACCATGAACTCGGGCAGCGTCTCGGAAAGCTCACCGCGCAGCCGTTCCGGGTCGAGCGTCTTTCCCGCCTCGGCGACCACGTAACCGATCAGATGCCCGTCCCGCGGGATCACCACGGCCTGGCCGACCCCGGGGAGCTCGGCGAGCGCCACCTCGATCTCGCCGGGCTCCACCCGGTAGCCGCGGATCTTGACCTGGTCGTCGGCCCGTCCGGCGAACGCCAGCGCGCCCTGATCCGTCCAGCAGGCGAGGTCCCCGGTCCGGTACATGCGCTCGCCGGGGGCGAAGGGATCGGCGACGAATCGTTCGGCCGTCAGCACCGGACGGCCCAGATAGCCTTGCGCCACACCGGCTCCGGCGAGGTACAGCTCGCCGGCGATCCCCGGGGGCAGCGGCCGCAAGAACGCGTCGAGGACGTAGACCCGCCGCCCGGACAGGGGACGGCCGATCGGCAGCACGGAACCCGCCGGATCACCGGGTTCGAGCACCCACCACGTCGCGCACAGCGTGGCCTCCGTCGGGCCGTAGAGATGCCGCACCCGCACGTCCGGACAGGTTCGCCGGACCCGGTCCACCGCCGACGGCGGTACCGCGTCGCCACCGGTCAGCACCTCGCGCAGCCCGGCGACCGACTCCGGCGCCTCCTCGGCCAGCACCCGGAAGGCACCGGCGGTGAGGTGGGCGGCCGTGACCCCGTCGGCCACGTAGCCTGCCAGCGCCGCGCCGTCCACCACGCCCGATCCGGCGAGCCGCACCCGGGCGCCCGAGACCAGCGGCACCCACAGCTCGAACAGCGAGATGTCGAAAGCGTGCGAAGCGTGCATCAACACGGTGTCTTCGGGGCCCACGCGCCAGCCCGGCTCGCCGACCAGTGCGGCGACGTCGCCGTGCGAGACCGCGACCCCCTTCGGCGTCCCCGTGGAACCCGACGTGTACATCACGTAGGCGACGTCTGCGGCGACGACACCGACAGAGAGGCGTGCCTGCTCCGACACCGCCTGCCGGGTCCGCGGATCGAGGACGATCGGGGCGATCCCGCCGTCCAGCACGGCCTCCCGGTACGCCTCCGCGCACACCACCGCCGCCGGTTCGGCGTCCGCCAGCATGAACTTCACGCGTTCCATCGGGTACGCGGGATCCACCGGCACGTACGCCGCGCCCGCCTTCCACACCGCGAGCAACGTCGCGATCAGGTCGGGGGATCGCTCCATCACCACGGCGACCCGGTCGCCGCGCCGGACCCCGCGGTCGCTCAGGTACCCGGCGAGCCTTTCCGCGTACTCGGCCAACTCCCCGTAGGACAACGCCCGCTCGCCGTCGTCGACCGCGATCCCGCCGGGACGGCGTTCCACCTGGCCGTCGAACAGCTCCGGCGCGAGGCGGTTCGGCGCCGCTTGGGTCGCCGTACCCCAGTCCTTCAGTACCAATCGCCTGTCGGCCGCGCTCGTCAGGTCGAGTTCGGCCACCGTGATCCCGCGCGCCTCGGTGAGCTGGCGCAGCACCCCGGTGAACCGGTCGAGGATGGCCAGTGCGTCGTCCCGGCTGAACCGCTCGGTCACGTAGTCGAGGTTGAGCAGCATCGACTCGCCGGGGACGGCGACCAGCGTCAGTGGGTAGTGGGCGGCTTCCTTGCCTTGCGTGATGGTGATGCGGAAGTTCTCCCCGGAGTCCGCTTCGCCGAGCTCACGCGGGAAGTTCTGGACGACGAGCAGGGTGTCGAAGAGCGCGCCGGGACCGGCCGTCTTCTGGATGTCCGCCAGTCCGATGTAATGGTCGGAGATGAGCGCAGACTGCCGCTTCTGCAGCTCCGCCAACAGGCCGAGGACCGGCTTCGAGCCGTCCAGCCGCACGCGCACCGGGACGGTGTTGAGGAACAGCCCCACCATTGCCTCGACGCCGGGCAGATCCGGCGGGCGCGCCGAGACCACCGCGCCGAACACGACGTCGGTCCGGCCGGACAGCTGTGCCAGTACGAATCCCCAGGCACCCTGCACCACCGTGTTGAGCGTCAACCCGTTGGCGCGGGCCAGTTCCGCCACCGATCGCGTGAGGTCTTCCGGCAGCTCGATCATGATGTTGTCGGGCAGACTGGGCGCGCTTCCCTGTCCGGCGGGCGCGACCAGCGTCGGCTCCTCGGCGCCACGCAGCTCCGCGGACCACGCCGACAGCGTCTTTTCCTTGTCCTGCCTGTCGAGCCACGCGAGATATTCCCGATAGGACCGCGCCTCGGGCAGGTCCAGGGGACCGCCGTCGGCCGCGTACAGCATCGACAGCTCGTCGAACACGATGGGCATCGACCAGCCGTCCATGATCGCGTGATGGCAGGTCACGACGAGGCGGTGGTCGTCTTCGGCGAGGCGGATCAACGTCAGCCGCAGCAACGGCGCGTTCGCGAGGTCGAATTTCGCCGTCCGATCCTCTTCGGCCAGCTCCCGCACGGCTTCCGCGGGGTCGTCGAGGTGGGAAAGGTCGGCCTCGCGCCACGGCAGTTCCACCTCCCGCGCGATGAGCTGCACCGTCTCGCCCGACTTGCGCTGCCGGAAACAGGCCCGCAGCGCGGCATGCCGGGCCAGCAGTGCCTCCCAGGCCGCGCGCAGCCTGGCGGCCTCCACCGCGCCGTCGAGCTCCAGGATCCAGTGGCCGACGTAAACGCCGGGCCCTTCGTCGTCGTAGACCGTGTGGAAGAGCAGCCCTTCCTGGAGCGGCGACAGCGGCCAGAAGTCCTCGATCCGCGACTGAGCCATCAATTTCCCCTCGATCATCTGCGGGATCCGCGAAAAGAATCATCCGCCGGGCGGGCGGGCCCGGACAATCCGTCCAACCGCATTTCGACCCTGTGGTTTTCCGCAGGTCGGCGAGGAACGGGCATGGGTTGGGATACAAGGAAAAGCGCTGTGCCTCGTGTCGCGAAAGCCACTTTCGCGACACCTGAAGTCCCGAAGTGGCTTTCGCGACATCCGAAACCCGCGTGGCAGCGGGAGGCGGTGTTGCGAAAGCCACTTTCACAACGTTGAAGGTTGCGAAAGTGGCTTTCGCAACACTGGGCGCCGGACAGCACTGGGTCGTACGGGTCGTGAGCGGCAAGGATGGTCATGGACAGATGACGTCCGCGATCCGCCGGGCCGGCTGCTCCGTCCTGTTCCCAATGTCGCATTCGAGTCGCTGAGCGTCACAAATGCGACATTGGGAACCCTGCCGCCGAACAGGTGCAGCGTGCAAGATCGCACAACAGCATTGTGTTCCACGGCCCCAACCGGCCAGCGAGTGCTCATCCACGCTTGCCGAGGTGTAAACCGTGGCCGGATACGAATAGCACGGCGTTGTCGTCTTGTGTGGAGAAATTACGTCACTGATCACACTGGCTATGTCGTCGGGAATATGGCGTTGCGTCCAGAAGTCTTCTTCGGGCCGCGCCTTCCTCGTGATGGGTCAGGGTGCGGCCGGCGGAAGGTCCAAGATGCCGGTGGCTTGCGACCAGGCACAACGCCAGGTGCCGTCGGCATTGGTGTAGACGTCGGTGTGCCAGGCGTCGTGCTTCGGGATGTCCGCGCCGTCGACGGTGAGTTCGATGACGCACCGGTAGCGGAGGACGACGACGTCGGTGCCGACGATGGCGTCCATGTCGCCGGTCAGTCCCAGTTCCCGGTAGGCGACCCGCCCAGTGGTGAGGAGCTCAAGGTATTCGGCCTTCGTCCACACGGTGCCGGTCGGGTTGCACAACCGGTACTCCGTGGCGTGCAAGCGGTCGTAGGTGTCGCGATCCACGTCGAGGAGACATTGGATCCGGTCCTTCTCGGCCTTGATCACTTGGTCGGCCACGTCGTCGGTCATGCGTGCTCCTGTCCATTCGTTTGGTTCTGTCCGGCGTGATCAGCGTCGGCTGGTTTCTCGCCGGATGAAGGAGAGGTGCCATCACGCATGCCGGCGGGCAGCCGAGGGAACGGCCCGCGCCGGATGTAGCGCCACTGCGAGAGAAACACGAGGATCGTCAGCGCGAGGCCAGACGAGCCCACGACCAGGTATGCCTTCCAGTCGTCGGACAGGACCACCCCGGCAACAATCGTGAAGACGAGGACAGCGCCACCGGTCAGTACTCCCCGCCAGGTCGTCCGCTTGAGGTCGTGCATCCGCTCGCGCTGCTCGTCGTCCATCCCGCGCTTCCCCACACAGCAACTTTTGCACATCAAGTGGGACGCAGGAAGGGCCCTCGGATCGTCTGTCGAACTCGGCGGGTGAGCGGCTGGAGACGAGGCCCGGTCTTGTAAGTGATTCAGGCGGTGTCGAGCCGGTTCTGAGCGAGATCGTTCGCTGCCTGGCTCGTCGTGACCCGGTTGGTTTCGGCGTGTGCGAGCAGTTCGGAGATCGTCGTGCCGACGCCCTGAACCTGGTCTCGTGCGGTTTCCTCACTGAGACCCCGAAGCTGGGACTGAAGGAAGATCACGCCGCCTGAGTTCACACAGAAATCCGGTGCGTAGATGATGCGCCGCTTCCGTAGTTCGTCCGCGAGCTCCGGGGTGGCCAGGACGTTGTTGGCGCCACCGGCGATGATCCGGCAACGAAGCGCGGGCACCACGTCCGGTGTGACCACTCCGCCCAGTGCGCAAGGCGCGAAAACATCCAGCTCGCTCGTGGGCAGGGTATCGGGGTCGACCGCCGTCGCACCGGTCTCGGCGGCGAGCGAGACGGCGCGTTCCTCGTCCACGTCGCTCACCGTGACGTCCGCGCCTTCCCGGATGAGCAGTCGTACCAGCGCGCTGCCCACATGCCCGGCGCCTTGCACTCCGATTCGTGCGCCTTTGAGGTCGGCGCGGCCGGAAAACTCGGCGCAGGCCTTGATGCCCGCCGCGACGCCCAGCGCGGTCCAGGGTGACGGGTCGTCCTGCGCGCATACCGGCGAAGTCACCTTGCCGATCTCGCGCAGGTCGGCTTGATCGGTGCCCACGTCGTTCACCGGGATGAACCGGCCGTCGAAGGTGGCGATCGCCCGGCCGTGGGACAGCAGCCTTTCCGGTGTCTTCTCGGCTTTGTCCGCGGGAATGATGCTCCAGCCGCCACCGAGGTCCAGTCCGGCCGCGGCGGCTTTCACCGTCATCGCGCGAGCCAGGGCGAGGCATTCCGAGACGGCATCGCTCTCGTTCGGGTACGGGCGCATCCGCACGCCGCCGAGGGCAGGGCCGAGACGGGTGTCGTGCACCGCGATGATCGAGCGTGCTTCGCCTGCTGGACCCCGGTCGATCACGACCCGTTCGAAGCCGTCGACGGAAACCTCTTCCACGGTCACGTTTCCTCCACCTTTTCTCGCGATCTGCGCCGGGACACGGCCACGCCGATCAGGCACAGCGCGCCACCGGCTAACGAAAGTGCCGCGGGGACCTCGTCGAGCACGACCCAGCTCACGACGACCACCAGCACCGGGACCAGGTAGGTCGTGGCGCCCAGTTTCCCGGCCGTCGTCCGGGAGAGCGCGTAGGCCCAAGTGGAGAAGGCCAGAGCGGTCGGGAACACGCCCAGATACACGATCTCCAGCAGGGCGCTCGAGGGAGCCGCCGCCACTTCCCGTATCAGCGATCCGGCGAAGGGCAGACACACCAGCGCCCCGATCGCGTTTCCGAAGGTCGTCACCTGCAAGGCCGTCGCGTGGCGCAGTGCCGGCTTCTGGGCGATCACCCCGACGGCGCTGCCCGCCGCGGCGAGGCCGCACAACAACACACCGATCAGGCTGGCGCTTCCTCCGTCGGACGACGCGAAGCCGACCAGGACCGCGCCGGCGAAACCCAAGGCCAGGCCCGCCATCAGCTGCGGCGGGAAACCTTCCTTGAGCAGCCAGCCTCCCAACGCGGCCATCAGGATCGGGCCAAGGTTGATCACGAGTGAGGCGGTACCCGCGTCGATGCGTTGTTCACCGGCGTTGAGCGCGACCATGTACACGCCGAACCACGCCACGCCCGAGACCAGAATGCCCGGCCATGCCGCTTTGGGTGGGATGCCTTGCTTGCGTACCAACAGGAACGTGCCCAGGACGAGCGCCCCGGTCACGAGCCTGCCCAAGGCGAGCGCTCCTGCGGAAATGTGCTCCCCGGCGTCCCGGATCACCACGAACGCCGATGCCCACAGAACGATCGTGATGCCTGCCGCGGCTAGTGCTCGATAGTCGGTCTCCTGGCGTGTGCTGGCCACGTCCGACTTCGGTCCCCTCGTGCCCTTATTGGGCCGTCGCTTCTCGTCGCGCTCCGACGACCTGCTTCCGACCGCGCTCGCGGCCCGGTTTTCGATCATAACGGCGAGCCGGGGAGTCGGCAGCCCAGCGCGGCCAGCCGCGAGGTGGCCTCGTCCCGCCGGTCCGGGAGCAGGCTGAGGGTGCAGGCCAGTTCGAAACGGGCGCCGATCGCCCGCCAGCCGTTGACGGCTTCCTCCAGGGCCGCGCGGTCGTCGTGCAGTCTGCCGCGAGCGCGGGCGAGACAGGCCGCCGCCCAGAGGTTCTCCGCCGCGGCGGGTTCCGCGGCGGACAGCAGCTCCCCGGCCCGGGGATCTCCCGCGACGATCGCGCTCTCCGCGGCCACAGCCCAGGCATAGGCGTCGTAGAACTGGTGAGTGCTGTCGTACCAACCGACCTTCGGGGTCAGCGAAGTGGACATCGCCGATTCGACATCGCCCTGGTGCAGGGCGACCCGGGGTCGGACGAAAGCCTCGAAGCTTTCCCTGAGCCCGCTGTGCACACCGGGTTCCGACAACGTCAGCGCCCGCCTGGCCCAAGCGTCGTACTGGGAGACATTCCCGCGAAGGGCGTTCGCCATGCCCGCGGCCAGGGCGGCGGGGGCCATCCAGCGCGCGGGAGGCCCGCCGAGGCGCTGCCAGGCGTCCCAGGCGATCTCCGCGTATTCCAGAGCCCTGTCGAGGTGGCCGCTGAGGACCAGCGGGACGACGAGTTTGCCTGCCCGCATGTAAAGACCACGAAAGGGGTCCTTCCAGGACTCCTCCGCCGCGAGTACCGCCTCCGGCAGTCGCCCCGCCGCGAGCGCGACCAGCGGCACCACGTGCAGCGTGTCCACGATCTCGACGCCGATGTTCGGCTCGTGCCGGGGAAGCCTTTCCAGAAGTGACAGCCGTTCCCCGCACGAATGGTGCGCGCGGGCGAAGCGGCCGGCGGTGACGTCCGCACTGGCCACCGCGTCCAGCGCGGCCGATATCAGCACCGGCTGATCGGTGGCGCGCGCGGCGTCCAGCGCGATCGCGGTCAGGTCCAGGTCGGGTGTGGTCTTCTCACCGGTGGCGTTCCAGGCCCTCGCGGCCGCGAGGTAGGCCTCCGCGATGGGATCACCCTCCGGTGCGACCCGTTCGGCCTCGTGCATCAGCTCGACCAGCCGCTCATGCGGGACCAGTTCGGTGAACGTGGCGGGAAACCGGTTCCCGACGCAGACCGCGTACGCGAGTGCGATCGCCGCCCCCGCCGGGTCCCCGCCCCGCTCCGCGCGTGCCGCGGCTTGCTGGAGCAGCGCGAACGCCGGCTCGCCCCGGTGCTCGGCCATGGCGACGTCGGCGGCCGAGCGCAGGTCACGGGCCGCGGTGCGGTCGTCGGGGGCCAGTGTGGCCGCCAGTTCAAAGGCGCTGCGCGCTTCCGCGAGCAGTTGCCGCGCGTACAGAAGTCCGGCCAGTGTGCGGGCGATCTCGTGCTGACGGACGTCCGCGTCCGGCCCGGTCCGGTCGCGCACCGTGGCCCGGAGGTCATCGGCGACGAAGTCGAAGCGATCACGCCAGGCACCACCGGTTTCGACGAGGGCGCGGAGCTCGGCGGCTTCCTTGGCAGCCCAGCGGACGCGTCGCTCCAGGGCGTCGCTGTCCGGCTGGGGGAGGAGTTCCACGATATCCGGCGGGAGACGCCAGCCGTCCTCATCCCGCTGGATCAGGCCTTCCGCCGTGAGCCCGGTCAGGAGGGTCTCGGCGTCTTCCTGGGTGGTTCCGGCGAGCGCCGCGGCCATCCGGGTGTCGAAAGTACGGCTGTGAAGGGAGAACCTCGCCACCCGCGTGACCCTCTCCGCGTCGAAAGGACCGGGTGCCGAGGGCAGCGCGACGACCTGCTCTCCGGGCACACCGAGCGGGGCCGGCGCCTCGGCGAGCACGGTCAAGCCCGGGCAATGACGGAGAAGGTCGTCGATGGTCCCGGCGACGTCCGCGTTGCTGCGCCTGCCACCTCGGACGACGAGCAGCGGCCTGCCCTGTCGCAGCCGTGTGCGCAGCGCCTCGGCCAGGGGATCGGCGGGTCGTTCCACGACGTTCAGCGCCGCCGCGGCGGTCTGCGGAAACGTGCCCGGGAGATGACCGGTTGTGATCACCGTGATGTCGGAGGTGATGCTTCCCGCGGCCTGGATCGCCTGGTCGAGCGCGTCCGCCCGGTCGGACGGTGATAGTCCCGTGATTGTCGTCATCCGAGTTTCTGTCACGCTATCGATACTCTCCTCCGGTTTCCTCACCGATCCAGCTTGTCAGGTCGTGAGGAACTGACAACCCGGGAAAGTATCTTCACGCGTTCGGCGTACGACGAATGCCGGTGAGATGTTTCGCTATTTCGTCCATATTGGACGGAATGTAGTCGAAATGGGTGCGGTATTCGTCGGCCATGTGGCGGCGTGGAGGGCGGCGGACGGTGTACCGGACGGGCATTTCCGCAGGTTTTCCCTTGTGGAATAACGGAAAATCACCGTTCGGCGTGCGGTGTCGGTGAATCGCGTGCTAGCGTCGATGAGGACGCCGGAGAAGGCGTCGAAATGGATGTGCGCGCCTCGCGCTGATGGTGTCCGGTCCTGGTTCTCGATGGATTAATCGCGACAGCAGGTCCTGGGGAACGTCGCTCAAGTGAGCGCATTCAGCCGGATTTCGGACACAGTGCGAATTCGGCGTGTCCTCAAGTTGAAGTCCTGATTAATCGCACTGGCGGGCATCGATCGTCCGCCGGGTGATTCGTCCTGGGGCATACATGGCCGTGACAGGTGGCGGAGGTACGGGAAGGGATCCCGATGTGCGAGAAGAACGAGCCGACCGCAAGGCGGCAGCAGGCTACGGCCTACGAGGGGAGAGGCGAGTGGTGACCGCTCCGTTGCCGCGTCAGCGACGGCACGAGACAGCCCACTACAGGTGCCTCGGAGTCGGCGTCGGGCCCGCCAATCTGAGCTTGGCGGCGCTGTTGCACGACAAGAACGAGGTCAGCAACCTCTTCCTCGACAGGGAGGAACGGTTCGGCTGGCACGACGGACAGCAGATACCGGGTGCGACACTGCAGGTGTCGTTGCTGAAAGACCTGGTCACGTTGTCCGAGCCGACCAACCGGTTCTCATTCCTGTCCTATCTGCACGATCAGGGCAGGATCTACCACTTCATCAACGCCCAGTTCGACGCAGTGCCACGACAGGAGTTCCGCAACTACCTCGAATGGGCGAGCAAGACCAACACGAATGTCCGCTTCGGTGAGGAAGTCCAAGAGGTCGATTTCGACGGGACGTCTTTCGTCGTGCGCACCAGTAAACGGACGGCCACGGCGGACAACGTCGTGGTGGGGATCGGCACCCGGCCGTGGGTACCCGAACCGGCTCGCGGGAAATTGGGCGGATCGCAGTTCCACGTGAGCGATTTCGTTTCGCGCGATCGGGACTTCGCGGGCAAGCGGGTCGCGGTGGTCGGTGGCGGGCAGTCCGGCGCGGAAGTCTTCCTCGACCTGATTTCCCGCCCGATCGAACAACTTCCCCGCCGCGTCATCTGGATTTCACGTCGGCACAACTATTTCCCGATCGACGACACGCCGTTCACGAACGAGTACTTCGTCCCCAGCTATTCCGACTACTTCTTCGACCTCGACCGGCCCGCCCGGGTGGCGCTCAACGCGCAGAACGTGCTGACCAGCGACGGAATTTCCGAGTCGACCCTGCGGGAGATCTACCAGCGTTGCTACGCCCGGCGCTTCGTCGACGGCGCCGACGACCTCTTCGCCCTCTTGCCCAACCGGACCGTCACCGACGTGAGAGCCGACCACGACGCGTGGGATCTGACCGTCGCGGGAAACGACGACCCCGGCCTGATCGAACACGTCGAGTCCGACTTCGTCGTCTGGGCCACCGGCTATCGCCCCGCGACGGCGGACTTCCTGTCGCCGTTGGAGGCGAAGCTCGCCCGCGAAGGCGAGGAATACAACGTGGACAAGGACTTCGCGATCCGCTGGGACGGTCCCCGCGATCGCTGCGTGTTCCTGCAGAACGGGGTCCGCGACCAGCGCGGCCTGGCCGACCCGAACCTGAGCCTGGTCGCCTGGCGCAGCCAGCGGATCATGGACCGGCTGCTCGGGGTGCACTCCAACGAACAACTGGAACCGTTCATCGACTGGGCGGGCAAACACACCACCGAACTGCTGGACCGGACGTGAGAGCGGCGACAACGGCCGGAATCTCCGGCACCCGGGCGCGGAGTGCCTCGGCCAGAGCGGACATCGCCGTGCTCGGCGGCGGCATCATCGGCTGCCTCACCGCTCGCGAGGTCGCCCGCCGGAGACCGGACGCCTCGGTCCTGCTGATCGACCGCGATCTGGTCGGCGGGGGCGCCTCGCTGCGGTCGGCGGGGTTGCACACCCCGCGTGGCGCCACTCCGGCGGTGCGCGAGATGGCTGGCTTCAGCCAGCGCTACTACACCGAGCTGGCGCGCAGCCGCCCCGATCTGCCCATCCACCCCGTGGCCATGCGGGTGGTGGGGACCGTCGCGGACGAGCCGCGCCTGCGCTCGGACTACCTGCCCGTAGCCGACCTCACCGCGGCCGAGGACCTGCCGGACGGGGTGCGCCCGCCGACGGGATCGATCGCCTGGTCCGTCCAAGGCGCCCAGTACGCCGACGTAGCCGCCGTGACCCGTGCCGTGACCGCCGATCTGCGCACCGAGATCGAGGTCCGCGAGGCCGTCCGGGTCGAGGCGGTGTCCGAGGACGCGGACGGGGTAGGGCTGCGGCTGGGCACAGGTGAGGAACTGACCGCGGGACGGGTCGTGCTCGCGCCCGGCCCGTGGCTGGGAGCTCCCGCGTGGCGCTCCCTGGTCGCTCCCTTGGCGGCCAGGGTGAAGAAGATCGTCGCGCTGCACGTGGGCGGGCGGCCGGATCCGACCGACGCGGCAGTGATCTTCGAACGCGAGGACGCCTTCCTGCTGCCGTTGCCCGAGCGCGGGCACTGGCTGTTCAGCTACACCTGTCCGGAATGGGACGTCGATCCGGACACGCCGTCGTCCGGGCTGACCGGACGGCACCTGGACGACGCCCGGGAGATCCTGCGGCGTCACGCCCCGGGGATGGCGGTGGACCGCCTCTCCGGCCGGGTCTTCTGCGACGCCTACAGCGGCACCGGCGAACCCTTGGTACGCGCGCTCGGCAACGGTCGGATCGTGTTCGCCGGCGCGGCGAACGGCTCCGGCTACCGGCTCGCGCCCGCCATCGCCGCACGTGCCGCCGACCTGCTCGAATCGGGAGGAAGTTGATCGTGGACATCAGTACGTTCACCGGCGAAGGGCTGAGCCGCGCGTTCGGCATCGACGTCGCCGCACTGGATCCGGGCGCCGCCGGTGACCTGGGCGTGGGCGCGTCCTGGGGCAGGGTGGCCCCCGGCGTGCGGTCGCTGACCCATCAACACGACGAGACCGAGGTGTGGGTGCTGGTCGCCGGCGGGGGCGACCTCGTCGTCGACGGCGCCGAACACCGGATCGAGGCTGGGGCCGTAGTGCGCTTCGACCCGTTCGAAACCCACTACGTCACCAACACCGGCGAAACCGATCTCGTGCTGGCGTCGTTCTTCTGGCGCGACACCGCCCGTGCGACCGCGGCCGCCGGCCGATCGGTGCGCCGCCGTTTCGGGGAGCGCCCGGTCTTCGTGTTCTCGTCCGCGCCCACCCCCAACGGCGACCTGCATCTGGGACATCTGGCCGGGCCCTTCTTCGCCGCGGACGCCTACACCCGGTTCCAGCGGATGAACGGGGTGCGGGCCTGGCACCTCTGCGGCAGCGACGACTACCAGAACTACGTCGAGGCGGCGGGGGCCAAGGAAGGGCGCTCCGCCCTGGACACCGCGACCCACTACAGCGGGCGGATCCGCGAGACCCTCGCGGCCATGGACATCGAGGTCCACCAATTCACCGCGACCAGCGCCGACGACACCTACCCGGACGGCCTGCGGGGTTTCTTCGGCACGCTGATCGCGTCCGACTCCGTCCGGCTGGCCGAGGCCGACGCGCTGTTCGACCCGGAATCGGGAAGGTACCTCTTCGAATCCGGCGTCAGCGGCAAGTGCCCGTCGTGCGGGGAGACCACCGGCGGCAACATCTGCGAGGGCTGCAAGGAACCCAACTCGGTCGCCGACCTGGTGGACCCGGTCTCGGCGGAGTCCGGTGCCGCACCCCGGCGCGGCACTGTGCGCCGTTATCAGCTCTCCCTGCACGAACTGGCCGATCACGTGCGTGACCACCACCGCAAGGGCCGGGTGCCGTCGTCGGTGAAGGAACTGGCCGCACGAGTCCTGTCGCGCGGACCGGTCGAAGTCCCGCTGACCCATCCCGCCGGCTGGGGCCTTCCTCCCGCCGAGTCGGCAGTGGACGGGCAGGTGATCTGGTCGTGGATCGACTACGCCTACAGCATCCTGCACGGGGTCGGCGCGCTCGGCGCGCGCACCGGCGAGGAATGGCGTGCCGACGAGCCGGACGCGGACTGGAAGATCGTGCACTTCCTCGGCGCCGACGGGAGTTTCTTCCATCCGATCGTCGTGCCGGCGCTCTACCGGGCCGCGCATCCGGACTGGGCGCCCGACATCGACTACCACATCAACGAGTTCTACCTGCTCCAGGAGAGCAAGTTCTCCACCAGTCGCCGCCACGCGGTCTGGGGCCGTGACGTGCTCGGCCCGGAGACCGTGGACGCGTACCGGCTCTACCTGGCGCTGACCCGCCCGGAGGGCAGGCGCACCAACTTCGACCCCGACGAGTTCGACGCCTTCACCCGGGACACGCTCGAAACCCGATGGCAGGGCTGGCTCGCGGGCCTGGGAGAGCGGATCGTCCGCGATCACGGCGGCAAGGTTCCTGACGCGGGTGTCTGGACCCCGGAGCACACCGCGTTCCTGGCCCGGCTCACCGAGCGGCTCGCCGCACTGACCCGGTCACTGGGCGCCGACGGGTTCTCCTTGAACTCCGCCGCCGCCGAACTGCTGGGCCTGGTCGAGGACACGCGCGCGTTCGCGGCCGCGGAATCGGCCGCCGCGCACGTCGGGGACTGGGCCGACGAGGCGCGTACCGCCCTCGCGCTGGAACTGGCCGCGGCCCGGCTGCTGGCCACCTGTGGCACGCCGGTCATGCCGCGGTTCGCGAGTGTCCTGGCGGAGGCTTTGGGGCTGCCCGCGGACCGCACCTGGCCGCACACCGTGGACCTGGTGCCCGCGGGAACCGCCGTCACCCTCGCCGGTCGTGTCTTCTTCGGCGCGAAACCCGAGAGCGCCGCCGAATCACCGCTGCTGCCCTGGCTGTCCGGGGTGGTCCGCGAGGTGCTCAGGCTGCCCGCCGACGAGCCGGTGGCGCATCTTTCCCTGACCGAGCTGGGCATGCAGTCCATGCAGGCCGTCGCGCTGCAGTACCAGCTGACCGACCGGCTGGACGCCGACGTTCCACTGGAGACACTGCTCAACGGCGGCGACGTCGCCGGACTCGCCGACACTCTCGTGAAGGACCTCCCTGAAGACGTGGTGCGCAAGCACGCGGAGGTGGGCCGATGACGACGACCGAACGGGAAACCCCCGCCCAGGTGGTGCGGGAACTGCGCTCGCGGGGGCTCACCGTGAGCCTCTCGGGAACCGACCTGAAACTGCAGGGCCCGCGTGAGCGGATGGACGCCGATCTGGTCGCGAAGGTCAAGGCGCACAAGGCCGACCTCGTCGACTACCTGGACACCCCGCCCGGCGAGCCGCTGACGGCGTTGCAACGCGGCTACCTGATCGGCCGTGACCGTCAGGTGGAGATCGGCTCCGCCAGCCACGTCTACCACGAGATCTCGGGCTGCTGGGACATCGACGGGCTGGAACGCGCGCTGAACACCGTGGTGGCACGACACGGCGTCCTGCGCACCCGGTTCACCGAGGACGGCACCCAGATCGAGCAGCGTTCCGCACCCGTCCGGATCCTCCGGTACGACCTGCGCGGCAAACCCGCCGAGGAGCAGGACGAGCACCGGGAATCGGTGCGTGCCGAGCGGGCCCACCGCAGCCTGCCCGCCGACGAGGCACCGTTGCTGGCCGTCGCGGTCACCCTGCTCTCCGACGAGGAGATGCTGCTGCACATCGACCACGACGGCCTGATCCTCGACGCGATCAGCATCTTCCTGTTCTTCCAGCAGTGGCACGCCGAGTACCTGGGCGAGCCCGCGGAAGCGGGGGAGGAAGCGGCGTTCGCCGACTTCGTCTCCGCCCAGGAACGAGCCCGCGGCCGCGCACCGGCGAAGCGGTCTCGTGACTACTGGCTGGCTCGCCTGGACGACCTCGCGCCGCATCCGGATCTGCCGCTGCGCACCAGCCCGTCTTCGATCACCGAAGCCCGGTTCACCACACGGTTCGCCCATCTCGACAGTCCACAATGGAGTTCACTGAAGGAGCTGGCCGCCGGATACGGATTGACACCGTCCGGATTGCTGCTGGCCGTCTACAGCGAAGTGCTGACTTGCTGGGGCGCGGGGGATCGGTTCACGCTCAACACCACCGTGGCCAACCGGCCGCCGATCCACCCGCGGATCCACACCGCGCTGGGGAACTTCGGCGAGACCATGCTGGTGCGGGTGGAACCGGACCCCGGCGCGGCGTTCGCCGACCGGGCCCGCGCGATCCAGGCCTCGCTGCGCGAATCCCTGGACAACCGGCATTTCTCCGGCATCGACGTCCTGCGCGAGCTGGCCAGGAACGGCGGCGCGGACGCCCGGATGCCCTACACCTTCAACAGCGCCATCGGCTACGACGGCGCCGACGGTTCGGCGATGGAGCTGTTCGGCCCTGAGGTGTACACGGAGAGCCAGACCCCGCAGGTGTGGCTGGACGTGTCACCCTACGAGCAGCACGGCGGGCTCGTGGTGCAGTTCGACAGTGTCGACGAACTGTTCCCCGAAGGACTGGTCGACGCCGTCGTCGACGGGTTCCGGCGGCTGCTCGGTGAACTGCTCGATCCCGACGCCTGGTCGCGCCGGCTCTTCGACCTGCGCCCGGAAGACCAGCGCGCCCGCCGCGCGGAAGTCAACGCGACCGCGACCGAAATCCCGGCCCCTGTTCTACCGCAACGCTTCCTGGCGCAGGCTGAGTCCACCCCGGACGCCCCCGCGGTGATCACCGGAACGGCCGAGATCAGCTATCGCGAGCTGCTCGCCCACGTCCAGCGGGCGGCGCGCTGGCTGCGGGATCGAGGAGTACGTCGTGACGAGCCTGTCGGGCTGGTGATGACCCGCGGGCCCGAACATGTCGCCGGGATCCTCGCCGTCGTGCTCGCGGGCGGGGCGTACCTGCCGGTCGACGCCGGGCTGCCCGGGGAACGACGTGCGCTCATGCTCGCCGACGGCGGCACCAGGTTCGTCCTCACCAACGCCGGCCACACCGATGACGAGCGCGCCGTGCTGGACCTGGACCTCACCCGTCCCGCCGAATCGGTGCCGCCCGTGGAGCCCCTGCCCGACGCCCATCCGGACGATCTGGCCTACGTGCTCTACACCTCCGGCACCACCGGCAGGCCCAAGGGCGTCATGGTCACCCACGGCGCGGTCGCCAACGTCGTCGCCGACTGCAACGGACGGTTCGGCGTCGGTCCCGGCGACCGGTTCTTCGGCATCAGCATGTTTTCGTTCGACTTGTCCGTCTACGACGTGTTCGGCGCGCTGTCGGCAGGAGCGGCCGTCGTGCTGCCCGACGCCGATCAAGCGGCCGATCCGGGGCACTGGCTGCGGTTGTGCGGCCGGACGGGCGTGACCGTGTGGAATTCGGTACCCGCCATCGTCGGACTGCTGCTCGAACAAGCCGAGGCCGACGGCGCCGAGGCGCTGAAGACGCTGCGGCTGGTCATGATGAGCGGCGACCGGCTGCCCCCGGCGCTCCCGGCCGCGCTGCGGGCAACGCTTCCCGGACTGGACGTGGTCTCGCTCGGCGGACCGACCGAGACGACCATCTGGAACATCTCGCATCCGGTCGGCACCCACGAGGACGGCTCGGAGTCGATCCCCTACGGCAGGCCCAACGCCAACAACCGGGCCTACTTGCTCGACGCGGCGGGCCGTGACCTGCCGGACTGGGTCACCGGGGAGATCTGTGCGGCCGGCACGGGCCTGGCGCGCGGCTACTGGAGCGACGAGGAGCGGACCGCCGAGCGGTTCACCGACGATCCCGTCCGCGGCGAACGGATCTACCGCACCGGTGACCTGGGCCGCTGGCTGCCCACCGGCGAGATCGAGATCCTCGGCCGCACGGACTTCCAGATCAAGGTCAACGGCTACCGTATCGAGGCGGGCGAGGTCGAGACCCGGCTGGTCGCACTGGACGAGGTCCGCCGCGCCGTGGTGGCGCGCGAGTCCGCCGGACGGGGGGACCGCCTTGTCGCGCATCTCGTGCCCGCCGGGGACGAGCGGCCCACCGCCCACGACCTCGGCGAGCGGCTGCGCGAGGTGCTGCCGCAGTACATGGTTCCGTCCGGGGTCTATTGGCATGACGCGTTCCCCTTGACCCGCAACGGAAAGGTCGACCGCGCGAAGCTGCAGGAACACAAGCCCGGCCAGGCGGCCGCCGCCCAGGTGCCACCGGACACCGAACTGGAGCACGAGGTCGCGCTCCTGTGGGCGGAGGTGCTCAAGTCCGGCGTGCCCGCCGCCACCACGACCCTGTTCGACCTCGGCGGTGACTCGCTGGTCGCGGCGCGGATCCTCGCCGGTGTCCGCAAACGGTTCGGCGTCGGCTTCACCTTGGACCGGTTGCCCGAACTGGACACCGTGCGCCGTATGGCCGCGATGATCGCGGCCGCCCCGAGGAAGAAGGGAGTCCGCTGATGACCGCCCTCGGAACGAGGATCCCGGACGGGCTGCTGAACGCCATCATCGCGGCCGCGCCCGGCCCCGGTCACCGACTACGGGTCGCGCGGCTCGACAAGACCGAGGAGTTCGACCTGCGCGAGGTCTACGAGATGGCTGGCAGGGTCGCCCGCGCCCTCGTCGACCTCGGTGTCCGGCGCGGCGACCGGGTCGGCGTGCTCGCGCCCAACTGCCTGGAGTGGGTCCTGCTGGACCTGGCGGCCCTGCGCGTCGGCGCGGTGACCGTGGGGTTCGACCCGGCGAAGTTCGACGCCGATCCCGCGCTGGCCGTCCGGTACGGACTGACGGCGCTCTTCGCCGACGGGGACGGCGATCGGATCCAGCCGCTGGCGGACGTCCGGGCACTGGCCACGGACGAGGACGCCGTCGCGCCCGAGCCGGTGCTTTACGGGCCGGAGGACGTCACGACCCTGAAGCTCACGTCGGGCAGCACCGGCGAGCCCAAGGGCATGACCGCGTCGGTCGGCAGCATCGACGCCGGGATCGCCGCCGTGCAGGAGATCTTCCAGCACGGCGCCGACGACGATCTGTTCGTCTTCCTTCCGCTGGCGGTCCTGCAGCAGCGGTACTGGGTCTACTCGGCGTTCCGCTACGGACACGACGTCACGCTGAGCACCTACGAAGCCGCCTTCCCGACGCTGCGGCGGGTCGCGCCCACCGTGGTGATGGGGGTGCCGGGGTTCTTCGCCACCGCCAAGGCCTTCATCGAGCGACAGGTCGCCAGGACGGGCCCGGAGACCCCGCCGTCGGAGGCGCTGGCCCAAGGCGCCCGCCGGGTGTTCGGCGACCGCGTCCGCTACCTGTGGACCGGCTCCGCGCCGGCGGCCGAAGACGTCCTGCGGTTCTTCACCGACGCGGGGCTGCCCATCTACGAAGGATACGGGCTCAACGAGACCTGCGTCGTGACCAAGAACCATCCCGGCGCGCACCGCCGGGGAAGCGTCGGCAAGGTGCTCCCGCACAAGGAAGTCCTGATCGGCGAAGACGGCGTCGTGAGTGTCCGCAGCCGGTTCCCGGTGTGCGACCGCTACGAGTTCGCGCCACCCGGCGCGTCCGAACGGGTGTTTCCCGAGCCAGACCTGGTTCGCACCGGTGATCTGGGGGAAGTGGACGACGACGGCTTCCTCTACATCAAGGGTCGGGCCGACGACGTGATCGTGCTCGAGAACGGTCGGAAGGTGGTGGTGCGCCCGGTCGAAGACCATATGCGCACCAGTCCCGCCATCGCCGAATGCGTGTTGTTCTGCCCTGCCCAGAGTTATCTGGTGGCGGTGGTGTCCCCGGCTTCGCTCCCCGCCGACGAAGCGGCCATCGCCGAACAGCTCGCCCGCACCAACGCGGCGTTCGGCGCCGACGAGCAGATCCGCAAGGTGGTCGTCGCCGACGAACCGTTCAGCTCCGCCAACGGGCTGCTCACCTCACAGTTCAAGCCACTGCGGTCGCGTATCGCCGACCGCTATCACGACGAGATCCACGACGATCAAGGGAGCGTGCATGTCTGCTGACCTGTCCACCATCGACGACGCGGTGCGGGACAACCTGTCCCGTGTGCTGAGCAAGCCGGTCGACCCGGCGGACTTCGACCCGGACCGTGACCTCGCCGAGGGCTACGGGCTGACCTCGATGCAGAAGGTGATGTTCCTGATGTCCGCCTGCGACGACACCGGGGTCGCGCTGGAGACGTTCACCGAGCCGGACGTCGCCGCCATGAAGACGCTCCGCGACGTCACCGACGCGCTCGCCGGGGCGGTGGCCGGATGACCAGGCCGCGCTGGGCGGACGCCGCCCGCACCGACCTGTCCGACGAGCACGTGCTGCTGCGGCCGATCGCCGAGACCGATCGCGAGCCGCTGCGCACGCAGGCACTGGACCCGGCGATCTGGCGCTACTTCGTCCAACTCATCGAGACCGACGAACAGTTCGACGCCTTCTTCGACGCGGCCGTCGCCGACCAGGCCAACGGCGAACGGGTCGTGTACGTGATCACCGACCGCTCGTCCGGGCTGATCGCGGGCAGCATGAGCTTCTGCAGCATCAACCAGGACGCCGGACGGCTCGAGATCGGCTGGTCCTGGCTCGGGACGAAGTTCCACGGCAAGGGTGTCAACCACTGGGCCAAGTACCTCATGCTGCGCGAAGCTTTCGAACGGCTGGGCGCCGAGCGGGTCGAGTTCAAGACCGACGCGCTGAACGAACAGGCCCGCCGGGGGCTGCGCAACATCGGCGCGGTCGAGGAGGGCATCCTGCGCAGCTTCAACCCCATGCCGGGCAACCGGCGCCGCGACGCCGTCTACTACAGCGTCCTGCGCGCCGAATGGCCCGAGGTGTCGGCCACCCTGCTGGCGGGGAAGAAGGGCAAGGAGCGAGGCTCGTGACCATCCCCTTGGTCCGTGCCCACGGGGACGCCTTCGCTCGCGGCCGCGCTCACGGCGAGGCGCTGAGGAAGGAACTGCGGGCCTTCCTCAGCGACCGCTTCGCCCGGCTCAACGCGCTCTCACCCGACCCTTTGGACCTCGACGTGTTACGCCCGGACCTCACCGAGTACGCCCGAGCGATCGACGCTCAGCTCCCGGACCTGGCCGAGGAGATCCGCGGCCTGGCGGACGGTGCCGGCATCTCCCACGACGAAGCGGTGCTGCTGCAGATGCGGCGTGAGGTGCTCGGCTACCGGAAGCTGCCGACGATGGGCGACTGCACGACCTACGCCCGGACGGGATCCGAGCCGGTGCTCGCGCAGACGGTCGATCTCAACGGCGATCTCGACGACCACATCGCGGTGCTCGACGTCCGGGCTGGACCGCGCCGGTCGCTGGTGCTCAGTTTCGGTGGCCTGCTCGGCTACCTCGGCGTCAACAGCGCCGGGCTCGCGGTCGGGCTGAATCTGGTGCTGGCGGGCAAATGGCGGCACGGGCCGTCGCCCTACCTCGCGATCCGGCATCTGCTCGACACCTGCGACAGCGTCACCGAAGCCGTGGACGCGGTGCGTGACCTGCGGCTCGCCAGCTCACGGTCGCTGACCCTGTGCGACCGGGAAACGGCCGCGTGGGTGGAGATCGCCGACGACGACCTCCGGGTGAGCACGGGAGCGGAAGTGGCGCACACCAACCATTTCCTGCATCCGGACCTCGTCCCGCGGGACGAGCTGACCGTCTTCGCGCGCAACTTCTCCGTCCGGCGGCTCGCCGCCTGCGAGGAGCGGCTGGCCGAGCTGCCGGCACGAGCGTCCACAGAGGACCATTTCGCGTTGCTGTCCCGCGACCCTGTGCGCGTCGCGGGCGACGGCGACATCCGCCGCGACCGGACCGTCGCCGCGGTGGTGCTCCGCCCGGATAGCGGGGAGCTGCACGTGCGCCCCGGCGACCCGGCCGCCTCGTCCACCGAATCCTTCGCGCTGTGACCCGAGAGGAGACACCCGGTGCCCGACTGGTTCCTCACCCGCGGCGGTGATCGCCCCGCCAGGGTCTTCTGCTTCCCCTACGCCGGTGGAGACCCGCGTACCTACCTGGATTGGCAGCCGCTGCTCGACGGCCACGCCGACGTCGTCGCGGTTTGTCCTCCGGGCAAGGCGCACCGCGCGCACGAACCACTGCCAGGGTTCGACGAGCTCGCCGACCGGATCGCCGAGGCGATCGTCGATGAGGTCGAGCGGGATCCGCGACCGGCTCAGCTGTTCGGCCACAGTTTCGGCGGGTTGCTGGCCTTCGAGGTCGCCCGCAGGCTGCGGGACGTGCCCGCGATCGGTCATCTGACCGCGTCCGGTATCTCCGCCCCCTCGCTGCTGCCGTCGGATCGGGTGCTCGGCATCGCCGGGCTGGACGGCGCCGAATTCGCCGAGGCGCTGGTGTTCTTCGGCCAGTTCCCGCCCGACGCCGTCGCGGACGAGGACGTCCTTGCCCTGCTGCTTCCCGGGCTCAAAGCCGATTTCGAACTGGCCGTGGGTTACCGCTACCGGACGGCGCCACCGCTGGAGATCGGCGTCTCGATCATCGTCGGCACCGAGGATCCGCACGTCGGCTCCGCGCAGATCGCCCCGTGGGACAGCGAATGCGCCGGGCCGCCGGAGCACATCCGCGTCCCCGGTGGCCATTTCTACTTCGATCCCGACCCGGGCCCGGTCGTGGCGGTGCTGAGCGCGCACGCCGAATCCGAGACACACGTGGAGGTGATCTGATGCCGGTCTACCTCGGCGAACCTCGCTACGTTCTGGGCGAGCAGGAGATCGACCACGCGGACCTGCCCGGCCTGGAGGCCAAGGCGGAGCAGTACGGGCTCGCTCTCGAACCCGCCTTGTGGGGCTGGGGGAGCGTGTTCCGCACCGAACGCGGACTCGACGACCTCGCCGTCGACGCGGGCACGGAAGCCCTGCGCGCCGGTGGTACGGACCCGGGAACGGTCGAGGCCCTGGTGCTCTGCTCGACCTACCTGCCGGGACCGCCGGAGGGACACGGCACCTTCATCCGGGGCGTGCTGACCCGGCTCGGCCTCGGTGACATCCCCGTCTACGGCACGAGCATGGGCCGGTGCGTCAACCTGCTGTCCGGGCTGGACGTCGCCACCGCGCTGGTCGCCGCCGGACGGTTCCGGCGCGTCCTCGTCGTCACGGCGGACCGGGTGTTCGACGAAGACACCCGGATCACCGGCTACGCGCTGTTCAGCGACGGTGGCGCCGCCTGCCTGGTCGACGCCGACGGCGGCGCCTACGAAGTCCTCGGGTGCTCGTCCGCCCACGAGACGGCGTCGCTGGACTGGTCGTCCGAGATCAGCTCCGACCTCGCCAAACGGGTCAACGAGCAACTCCTCGGTGCCAGAGGGATCGACGTCGGTGAGCTGGACGCCTTGCTGCACAGCAACATCTTCCTGCCGCTGCTGGTGATGAAGGAACGCCAAGCGGGTTTCGGCCCCCGCCAGCTCGACACGACGAACATCAGCCGCGTCGGGCACTGCTTTGCCGCTGATCCGCTGATCAATCTCGCCGACCGCGAAACGGCGGGCCGCGTCCGCCCCGGCGGGCACTACCTGCTGGCCTCCAGCGTGCCCGGCTCCCGGATCGGGGTCCTGGTCCGCACACCGGAAGGAGCGATCGATGGCCGTTGAGCCGACCCTCGTCCCCGACGACACCACGACTTCCCTGCCCCGCCGGCCGTTCCACTTCACTCCCGGCACCGACGGCGCCGTCGACGCGATCATCGCCGCCGGCCCGCGCGAGATGTTCCGCACGCTTCTGCAGGAACGCGAATCCGAGGCGACTCTGCTCCTCGCCCGCCGTGTCCTGCACGCCTTCTTCGGCCATGCTCACGAACAGGTCGGCGACTTGCCCGGCGCGGTCGGCGAGCTGATCGACCGGGCCCGTGCGGACCTCGCCCCCGCGCTGGAATCCCTCTCCGCCGCCGAACCGGGGATCCGCGCCGATCTCCTCCGCCAGCGTGGGGTGATCGCCCTGCTCGACGGCTGCTGGCTCGACGCCGTCTCGCAGCCCGCCACCCAGCCCGCCGTCGTGGTGAACCGCTTGTTCGCCCATCACTTCGACCTGGCCGGGGGCGGCGAGCCGCTCGCATCCGCGCAGCACCGCCGGGCACGGGCGCTGGAAGACGCGGGCGCGGCGCTACCGGACGTCGCCGCCGCCGATTTTCTCGACCGTGCGGGTGCCCGCCCCGCGACGATCCTGCTCGCCTGTCTCCCGCTTTCGCTCGCGGTGCTGCCGGGCAACTTCCTGCCCGAGGTCGTCGGCCTGCACCACGCCTTCCACCGGCTGGGGGTCGACGATCTGTTGCTGGGTACTCCGCCGCCGATCCCGGCTGGAGATCTCGATGACCTGCTCGCCGAATACGCCGCCCAGGCGAGCCCGGAGGATCGCGAGCGGGTGCTGGCCGCCGTCGCGGTGACATTGTCGTGCGAACGTGAGCACGTGCGGCTGCTCACCGAACTCGCCGAATTCCGTCGTACCCAGACGCTGGAGTCACGAGTCGCCGAAGTGATCTCCCGGCACGCGCCGCTGGCCGGTCGGCAGCACGGCGGGGTCTCGCTGGGTGACCGGCACCTGGTGGACGTGTTCGCCGGATTCGGCCGCGCCGCCGGTGGCGCGGAACCCGACGCGCTCGCCGCGTTCCTCACCGAATTCCGGGACTCGCCGTATCTGGCGGAGCGCGACGACGGCGACTGCTGGTTCCTCGCCGCGACCCGGTTCGGTGGGCCGATGTTCGGCATCTTCGACGAAACCGAAGCCGAGGTGCTCGCTGAATGGGTCGCCACCGTGCACAAGGGTGACCGGCCGTCGATCACCGTGCGCCTCAACACCGTCGGCGACGAACTCGCCGCCCGATGGTCGGCCGCGTTCGCCGAGGCCGCTCCCGGCGACGTGGTGTTCGACGACTCGCCGCCGGCCGACGAACGCGACCTGTTCCACCGTCTGGTCAACATCGAGAACCACGCCAACACGCTGCCGGTGGCCATCGAGCGCGCGGAGCGCTGCTTCGCCGACGCGCAG
Organism: Amycolatopsis thailandensis; assembly: GCF_042723255.1. NCBI lineage: Bacteria > Bacillati > Actinomycetota > Actinomycetes > Pseudonocardiales > Pseudonocardiaceae > Amycolatopsis > Amycolatopsis thailandensis. The sequence continues at coordinate 54,466 of NZ_JBHXJK010000011.1, read as the reverse complement.
GTGCTGTTCGAACACGGCGCGGGCGGCCGCTACACCGACGCGAGCTTCTTCGAGTACGACGCCGACGCGCTCTACGCGCGAGCGGAGAAGATCTACTGGGAGAAGCTGGTGGACCCGTACGAGCCGCTGAGCGAGGTCCCGGACGTGGAGGAAGTGCTGTTCCGGCAGAGCACCTACCAGCTGACCTACCTGATCGATGGCGCCTGGCTGCACCGCGTCGGCAGGCTGGGCCGCCGGGAACGGGAAAGCGACGGGATGCTGTTCCGCATCCACGCCGACGAGATGGGCAACGGGGACCTGCGCAAGAACCACCTCACCCTGACCCGTCGCGCGATGGTCAGCCAGGGCCGGGACCTGCCGCACATCCGCACCGAGGAGTTCGCCGACCAGGACGAGCTGCCCGACGACATGTACGGCTTCGCGTTGCAGCAACTGTCGATGTGCCTGTTCCCCGACCGGTTCTACAACGAGATCCTCGGCTACAACCTGGCGATCGAGATGTTCGGCTCCGGCGAGATGCGGCTGCACGAGATCCAGAAGCTGCGCCACCACGGTTTCGACGACTGCTACGAGCAGGCACACCTGACGATCGACAACTTCTCCGCGGGGCACGCCAAACAGGCCGCCGATATCATCGTCGCCTACCTGGACCGGGTGCGGCGCACCAGCGGCGAAGCGGTTGTGGCGGGGGAGTGGCACCGGATCTGGCGTGGGTACGCCTCTTTCGCCTACTTCCTCGAACAGCCGTTGCTTCGTGACGTCGCGGTGGCCGGATCCACCGAAGACGACAGTGCGGAGCTGGTGTTGTGACCGAGTTGACGTTGCTGATGCGCGACGAGTCCCGTCCGACCGAACGGCGCGCGCCGCTGTCCCCGGAAACGGCGGGGAAGCTGATCCGCGAGGGCGTCGCCATCAGCGTGGAGCGCTCGTCGCGGCGGGTGTTCGGCGACGAGGAGTACGCGGCGGCGGGCTGTGTGCTGGTCCCGCCGGGGAGCTGGCCGGACGCCCCGGAAGACGTGTACGTGGTGGGCCTGAAGGAACTGCCCGATCGGCCCCACCTCTTGCGGCACCGGCACATCTTCTTCGGGCACGCCTACAAGGACCAGCCTGGCTCGGTGAACCTGCTGCGCAGATTCACCGAAGGCGGCGGGACTCTGCTGGACCTGGAAAGCCTCGTCGACGAGCGAGGACGCCGGGTCGCCGCTTTCGGGTACTGGGCGGGCTACGTCGGCGCCGCGCTCGCCGTCCTGCGTCACCGCGGTGCTCTGGTCGAACCCTTGACGCCGACCACCCGCGGAGAACTCGACAAGGCTCTCGCCGAGAACGCGGGACCTCTGCGAGCCTTGGTCATCGGGGCACTCGGCCGCTGCGGAAGCGGGGCCGGGGACGCGCTCGTCGCGGCGGGCGCGGAAGTGACCCGCTGGGATCTCGCGGAGACCGAGAACCTCGACGTCGCGGCCTTGCTCGACCACGACGTCCTCGTCAACGCTGTCCTCGCCACGGGGCCGATCCCCCCGTTCCTGACCACCGAGACGCTCCGGCGCCCCCGACGGCTGTCCGTGATCGCCGACGTCACCTGCGATGTCGGATCGCCGTGCCACACCCTGCCGATCTACGACCGGACCACCACCTGGCAGGACCCGGTGCTCCAGCGGGACGGACTCGACGTGATCGCGATCGACAATCTTCCCTCTCTGCTGCCGCGTGAAGCGACCGTGGACTTCGCCGCGGATCTTGCGCCGCATCTGGCCGTCCTCGACGACTCCGGCGTCTGGCGCCGCGCCGAAGCCGCGTTCACCGCCGCCTGCGCTTCCCATGACCTCCATCGGAAGGAAGACCATGCCTGACACCCCGACCGTGCACTGGGTCGGCACCGGCCTGTCCACCGGGCCCGGTCTCACCGCCCTCGCCGAGCGGACACACGTCGTGCTCTGGGGCCGCACCGAAGCCAAAGCGGCCGCCTGCCTCGCTCGTCTCGGCGCGGCAGGCGAACCCCGGCACTTCACCCCGGAAGCCCTGGCCGCGGAAATCACCGAGGGAGACGTCGTCGTCTCGATGCTGCCGGGCACCGAACATCCGCGGCTGCTGCGTCTCTGCCTGGACAACGGCGCCCACTTCGCCTGCAGCAGCTACGCCTCGGACGAGATCCGGAACAGGGCCGAGGAGGCGGCCGCGGCCGGGCTCACGGTCCTCACCGAAATCGGACTGGACCCGGGAATCGACCACCTCTTCGCCGACGTCCTGGTCGAACGGGCGTCGCGAGCACTGGGACCCGGCACGAGAGCCACCGCCGCGTTCACCTCCTACTGCGGCGGCGTGCCCGCCGAGCCCAACGAGTTCCGGTACCGGTTCAGCTGGGCACCCCGCGGTGTGCTGACCGCCCTGCTCACACCGGCGCACTACGTCGAGGCCGGCGACAAGCACATCGCGGACCGCCCATGGGAGGTAGCGCGGCCGCTCGATCTCGACGGGGAACGGTTCGAGGTCTACCCCAACCGGGACAGCCTGCCCTACATCCGCCAGTACGGAGTGCCGGAGAGCTGGCAGCTGGACACCTTCGTCCGTGGAACCCTCCGCCTGGACGGCTGGCTCGACGCCTGGGAGGAGGTGTTCACCGAGCTGCGTGAGGGCGACCCCGACCGGATCACCGAGCTCGCGGGAGAACTCGCCGCCCGCTACCCGACGCGTGCGGAAGACCGGGATCGGGTGGTGCTCGCGGTCGAACTGTCCGTCCGCGGCGAGGACGGCCGAACCTGGTCCGGCCGGTATTCGCTGGACCTCACCGGTGAGCCCGGCGCCAGCGCCATGGCCCGGTGCGTTTCCGTTCCGCTCGCCCTGGGCATCGGCGAACTTCTCGACGGAGCTCTCCCGGCCGGGCTCGTCCAAGGCGCCCCCGATCCGGTCACCGCGAGGCAGTGGATCGAGAAGCTCGCCTCCTGGGGCCTTCCGATCCGCGTCACCGGCACCGACAGCTGAGACCGACCAGAGGAGACAGCATGACCCAGCGGACCGGTAAGCCCGGCGCCGTCATCCTCACCGGCTCGTTCCCGGTGATCCGGCGCAACCCGCTCTATCTCGACGAGGTGACCCGGCGTGGCCTGCGGGTCCTGGTGATCACCGCGCAGTCCTACCGCGAGCAGGCGACCGCCGCGATCGGCGACCCGGACAACCCGGCCTCGCAGATCACCGAGATCGGCTATGTCTCGGGCGATTTCACCGTGCAGGGCGCCTTTCTCGCCGGGGCGATCGCGCAGGCCACCGCGTGGCGGACCACGTACGACATCGTGGGCGCCTACGCCGTCGGGGACTACCTGGCCGAGCCGACCGGACTGCTCTGCGACGCACTCGGCGTCCCGTCGCCCGGCCTGCGTGCCAGCCGCGCCTGCCGTAGCAAGTTCCTGCAACGCTGGTACGCGCCCGAGCTCAGCCCGCCGTCACTGACCATCCCCGCCGGAGACCGGGAAACCGCCGATCTGTCCGGCGTCACCTATCCGGCGGTGGTCAAACCAGCGGGCCGCGCGTCCAGCTCCGGGGTCGAGACCGTGCACGGTGAGGAAGAGCTGCGCCGCCGCCTCGCCGGGTATCCCGCCCACGAGGTCGTCCTGGTCGAGGCCAAGGTGGACGGCCCGGAGTATTCGGTGGAAAGCCTCGTACAGCGCGGAGAGACAATCTTCGCCTCGGTCACCGGCAAGGAAACCACTGACTCGCACGCCCGGACGTTCGTCGAACTCGCGCACAGCGTTCCCGCCGCCGACGAGGGAGTCCGCGATGCCGTCCTCGACGCCAACCGGGCGCTGCTCGGCACCCTGGCGTTCGCCGACGGCATCGCGCACTCAGAATGGCGCGTCGGGCAGGACGGGGTGCCCAGGCTGATGGAGATCGCCGGCCGCACCCCCGGCGACGGTCTTCTGGTGCTCTATCACCTGGCCACCGGCGCCCCGCTGGAACCGGAGATCATTCGCATCGCCCTCGGCGAACGCGCCTCCTATCCGCGTCCGACCCGCTACGCCCGGCAGGTCTACCTCGAGCATGTGCCCGGGAAACTGGCCGACGTCACCGTCGAGTGGCCGGAGGTCGAACCTGTGTGGATCGGCGCCAGCGGCGTGTGGCCGGACATCCTGCCCGGCGACCCGGACGACGCCCCGACCCTGCGCGCGGTCCTGGTACACCAGCCACGGGGAACGAAACTGGTGCCACTGGCCAGTTCCGATGATCGGTCCGTCAGCTTCTTCATCGACGCCGCCACGCCTGGCGACCTGGACGAACTGGAGAAGCGGGCGCGCGCCGCCATCTCGATCGACGTCGTGCCCGATTGACACCCCGTCGATAGGCAAACGATTTCAGGTAGGCCTGAAATCTTGGGAAACGGTCGCGTGCCCCCTCTACTCTCCAATTCATCGGGCAACAATGAATTGGAGTGACTTGTGAAATCGGGAAGTTTGCGAAAGGTGCGAGCCGTGGCGGCAACGCTCGCTGCCGGAGCCGCCTTGCTGGTGAGCAATGCCGCTACGGCGACAGCGGGCGAAATCGGAACCCAAGACGCACACGGCTGTACCTTCACCGGCGGTCCTGGAGCCGCGCACGAACTGTGTATAAACGTCGCCGGGGTGGGCAACCACGTCGACCGTGCGCAGGGTGTCTACACCGTTCTTCCTCCGGGTTGGTATTGCGGTGTGACCTTCAAGCTCTTCGGCCGCGACTCCGGTGACCACCATTGGGAGAACGAGCAGCGGGCCGGATGCGGGCCGAATCCGTACGTCGACTGGTATTTCGGTTCCGGAAACGGCTATTTCAAGCCTGGTTCGGACTTGTGTGTCGCGGTGAAGCCGGGAGACGACAAGCCGTACATGGGCGAGTACGCCTGCATCCGGATCGAGTGAGCGACGGGGTGTCCTGGCGGCACGGCTGCCCGGACACCCCTACCCGATCAGCAACGACCGACCTCGCACCGAGACGTGGTGAACCGCGTAGCCACGATCCCGAACCGTGGTGATGAGCCCGGCTTCCCTGAGCACGGCGGTGTGCTGGCTGACCCCGGCGGCGGAGACTCCGACCGCCCGGGCGAGATCCGTTGTCGTGATCGGCGCCGTCGCCGCGATGGCGTACAGGACACGTGCTCGGGTCTTGCCCAGCAACGCGGCCAGCGACCGGTCGAGACGCGCGTGGCCGCGGAGGGCGCCGAAGGCGAGTTCTCGATCAACGGGATACACCAGCACAGGCCGTTCGGTCTGCGTCAACAGCGTGATGGGGCCCGGTTGGCAGAAGAACGAGGGCACCAATGTCAGCCCTCGCCCGTCCAGGTGTACTTCCTGCTCCACCGGATAGGCGACTTCCAGGACACCGTCATCCCAGCGAATGTCCGGGTGCAGAGTCGTCAACATGCATCCCAGCCCTTTCGCGACCACGGTCGCGGCTCTCCGCTCACGATCCAGGCCGACCGCTTGCCTGATGACCTCGGAGAAGGGCTCGATCGCGGCCGCGTGGTATGCCTCCAACGCGGCGCGCAGCCGGTCGAGTGCGACGCTCCGGCCATCGGCCAGATCGGTCATCCAGGACGTCAGGCGCGCTCTCTTGGCCAGCAGCGAAAGGTCGGCCCGGAGTTTCGTGGTCGATGTCGCCACAAGCTGGTCCAGACCTGTACCGAGGTCCGTTTCACCGGCTGTCGGTGTCAGGAAATCCGGTGAGTAGCCCACTGGCCGCGCCAAGGGCCACAGCAGGGCGGCCGACGGTGCGAGTTTCCCGCGTACCGCCGTGCGCCACGCACGGAGCGTCCCGGCGATTCCGACTGTTTGCGCTGCGTGCAGGCTCAGGAGAAGTTCCCACAGCGGATCGGGCGCGGCCGAAATCCTCGTTCCCAGCACATCGGCCGCCGAAAAGTGGATGCGCAACACAAGACCCCCAAGTGTTCGTCGATCCAGCCTAAGCAGGGCCCCGGTCCGCGGGCATGGTGCGATTCTTGAGCCGCGCTACCGCGCTGACCAGGAGAAAAAGGTCGTCACCGGCAGAAATCGCCGGTGACCGGCAGAAAAAGGGGTAGTTCGGCGACCACGGCGCGGTATTTTGGTGACAGGTGACCAAGAACGAACGCTGGGGGGCGTCATGACTTTGGGAAAAGCGCTGCGCGCCTATCGGGCACGTACGGGAGTCACCCAATACGAACTGGCACGCAAGGCCGGCATCAGTGTGCGTACGCTGCGGGACATAGAACACGAGTCGGGCGGCAGGCCACAACGTCGGTCCGTGCGGAAACTCCTCGATGCCACGGGTCTTTCAGACGCCGAGACAGGCGCCGTGGCGGTACTGCGGATCGACGTCCTCGGCCCATTGACGGTTCATGTTGGCGAGCACCGGGTCGAGGTGGGTGCGCCGATGTTGCGCCGACTGCTCGGCCTGCTGACCCTGCGAGCGAACGAGCCGGTCGCGCAGTCCGACATCGTCGATGTCTTGTGGGCGGAGAACGTGCCCTCGACGTACAGAAACCTGATCCAGACGTACGTGTCCCGGCTCCGGCGACTCTTGGGGCCGGGCGGGGCGGGCACGCGACTGCTCAGGAGCGGCACCGGGTATCAGCTTGTCCTGGAGTCCACGCAGAGCGACATTCTGGAGTTCGCTGTCCGCGTGGCCGACGCCGGCACCTTGCACGGGACCGGCCTGCTCGTCGCGGCCGAGTCCGAATACCGCGAAGCCCTCTCATTGTGGCGTGGCGCTGTGCTGGCCGATCTCGGGGCGGAGATTCAGCAGCTTCCGGTCATCGTCGCCCTGACACAGCGGTGGATAACCGTCGTGCTGTCCTATACCGATCTCGCCTTCGCAGGCGGTCGTCATCAGGATGCCCTGCCGCGGTTACGTCAGGCCGCGGCGGCAGAACCACTACACGAGAGTGTCAACGCCCGAATCATCGACGCGCTGGCGGCCACGGGACAACGAGAGGCCGCCGTGCGCTTGTTCCATGAGATCAGCGGCAGGCTCGGCGAACTCCTCGGTGTCGACCCCGGACCCGAGCTGCGTAGCGCCTATCTGCGCTGTCTCGAGCCGATCCGCCCGACACCAGGCCGGGGCGGGAGACGGCCGGCGCCGGAACAGCTGCCACCGGAAAGTCCTGTCTTCCTGGGCCGGGACCGGCAATTGGCGGATCTCGACGCCTTTCTGGTGTCGGCACTCGATTCCCACCGCGCCGCGCGCGTCGTCGTCATCACCGGCTCGGCGGGTGTCGGGAAGACGGCGCTCGCGATTCACTGGGCACACCGGGTCAGTGGCCGGTTTCCTGACGGGCAGCTGCACTACGACCTTCATGGCTATTCGAACGCTGTTCCCCGGACGGCGGGCGACGCGCTGACCGCGTTCCTCACCGGTCTCGGGGTCGATTCCGACTCGGTCCCGCTCGATGTCGACGCGCGTGCGGGCTTGCTGCGTTCCCTGCTTGCCGACCGCGAGGTACTTCTCGTACTGGACAACGTGACTGGCTGGGAGCAAGTCCTTCCGGTCCTGCCCGCCAATGCTCGCAGTGTGGTGGCGGTGACCAGCCGCAACGACCTGTCCGCGCTCGGACTGCACACCGACGCGAGGTTCGTCGAGCTGGATGTGCTCGACGAAGGTGATGCCATCGCGCTGCTCGCCCGATTGTCGGGCCGGCGCCCGGAAACCCCGGCTCTTGTCGAGCTGAGCGAGCTGTGCGCGCGCCTGCCTTTGGCGCTGAAGATCGCCGCGGCGAACCTCGCACGCGAGGCCCGCGGCAGCCTCGAGGGCTACGTGGCCGCGCTCCGCACCGGCAACCGTCTCGCCGAGCTGACTGTCGGCCGGACCGAAGGTGTGGCGGTTCAAGCGGCGTTCGACCTCTCCTACGCGACACTGGACCGGGACTCCGCTCGTCTGTTTCGCCTGCTCGGTCTCATTCCTTCGGCTGATGTGAGCATCGCGGCGCTGGCAGCGCTGGCAGGGGACACCGTGGAAGGCACGGTGCAGCTCGTCGAGCGGCTCACCGAGAACCATCTGGTTCACCGTCGCGTTCCAGACCGATACCAGATCCACGATCTGCTTCGCCTGTACGCGGACCAGCTTTGCGTCGAGGTGGACAGCGAGGAAGAACGCTCCTCCGCACGACGACGGCTTGCGGACTACTACTTGCGCACGGCGGCAAGGATCACCGAACAGGCATATCCAGGCATGCTGCGTTTTTGCTCTTTGCCCGAGACAGGCCGCTCCGCCGAGGAAGGCGACGTCGCGCCGAAGGACTGGCTCGCGGCCGAACACGGCAACCTGGCCGCTTCGGTCCTGCACACGGCCGAACAGGGGCCGCAGGAGCTCTCGTGGCAGCTGACCGATGCCCTCCGCGGCCATCTTTGGCGCAACTATGATGTCGCCACCTGGAGTTCCATGGCCGCGGCGGCGCTGACCGCGGCCCAGCGTGCTGGAGACAAGACCGCCGAAGCGGCCATGCACTACAGCCTCGGAGCCGCGTATCGCTGCAGTGGACACGACCCACTCATGGCAAGAAGGCATCTGCGTCGTGCCGAGCGCCTGTTCCACGAGTTGGACATTCCAGCCGGGCGGGCAGCGGCTCTCGACTGCCTCGGCATGGTTCTCCATCACGCGGGGAGATCGCACCGAGCGATCACCGTCCTGGAGCAGTCCGTGAAGCTGTGCGAACGAACAAGGTTCGCTGTCGGGCAAGCGAAGGCGTTGTGCAACCTTGGATACGTCGCCGCGGACCTCGGCATGACAGGGATCGCGCAGGAACGACTTCTCGAAGCACTGAAGTTGAGTGTGGAACTCGATGACAAGCACCTCGAGGCGCTGGCCCTGCACAATCTGAGCCGGCTCCACCACCACGCGAGCCGGTACGACGACGCCATGGACGGCTTCCGTCGAGCTCTGTCCATTCGCACCGAAATCGGGGATATCGAGGGCAGAGCGGCGACCCTGCGCGCCATCGGGCATCTGTCGGACTCCGCCGGCGAAGCAACCACCGCCCAGAAGTACTGGCACGACGCTCTCGCGGAGTTCGACCGGATCGGTCATCCCGCGGCCAGGGATATCCGCTCCCTGCTGCGCAACCGCGGCCTCTGCTCGCCATCGCGCTTCCTTTGCGTTGCAACCATTTAAGCGAAGGCTGAACCGTCTTGTCCAAGGACGCCGCTTCGTGGGCTACTGATCTTCGTTCTTCCGACATCGACGAAGGAGAAGACGTGACGAAGATGAGCTTGACCGCCCTGGCGGTCGCGGCCGCGGCGACGGCCGCGACCGCGCTCGCCCCCACCGCCGTCGCGGCGCCACGGCCGGAGCTCTGCGTACACACGGCACCGAACTACGGCGGGTCCACAACCTGCAGCAACGGCTGGAGCGGCATCAGTATCGGCAACTACCGCATCCGCAGCTGGTCCAACACCACCGACCGGGTGTGGTGCCTGGAATCCAACATCGGCACCTGGAAGGCCTACCCCGGTTACGAACCCAACGCCGACTACGGCGAGGCCCGGTTTCACGCCGCCCGCGAATGCTGACCGTGCACCGAGTGGCCGTTTTAGGTGAAGAATGACGACTGGGGAAATGGGCAAGGGCGGACGATCGCTGCGATCGTCCGCCCCTCCGAGGAAACCAGAAGATTCAGACTCGGTAGACCTTGATGTACATACTCTGCCAGGCGCCATTTTCGTCGGCGAGGCCGACGAGGGCGTATCGGTCGCCATAGCCAGGCGACTGGCAGGCCCAGTTCAGTGGTGCGTCGTTCACCATCCCGTACCGGAAGCAATCCGATGAACTGATGTAGGACTTGATGGCCACGTTGGCGCCGCCCGAGACATCGGACTCGATCACCAATGGGCCGCCGTAGCTGTAGAAGCCGACGTCACACCAGGCCGCCGCCGCGCAGTGCCGCTCGGCGACAAGTGTCGACGCTGCCTGCGCGGTGGCGGGCGTCCCGATCGTGGTCGCCAGACCCATGGCGGCCAGCGCAGCGCCGTAACGAAGCTTGTTCAACATGCTCACCTTTCCTCGTCAGCGTGGTGATTAGAGCCAGATCTGGAAACAGGCGGTGTCGGAAGCCTTGCTGTCCCAGGCCGTCCGGCTGTCTGCTCCCAGTGGGCAAACGCGGCGGCTGTCGATGGGATCGCGGCCGAAACCTGGTCTGACCTCCAAGTCAGGCGCAGAATCAAGCTATTCAAACCGGATCGACGTGGTCAAGATGATTAAGTTGTCGGTAAAACGTGAGTCGGCGTTGCCTGTGCGGATCGCTTGCCGAGGCAGCTAAGACCGATGTAACGAACGTCGCCGTCGTTATTTCACAACGGCGTTCGCCACGGACGAACCCTGGAACTCTGCCGCCAGGCCGATATCGACGACTGGTATGCCAGCCACCGCGAGCACGAGCGGAGACCGCTTCGCGGGTTCCTGCTTTGGGCGATGACCAGCAAACTCCTCCGGCCGCTACGGCTTCCGGCTCAAATCATCACTCGCAAGGCCCCGCTGCCCGAACCGGGGCGGATCGCGCTGCTCTACGCACAGCCGCTCAGCCGGATCGTCCGGCTCACCGTCGACGACCTCATCCGCGACGGCGACCAGGTCCTGCTCCGCCTCGGCGAGCCGCCCTCACCGGTCCCGGCGCCGGTCGCGGAACTGCTCTTGGCCTGGATCGCCCAGCGCGACAACATGAACACCGCCACCAACCCGAACTCCCGCTGGCTGTTCCCCGGCCGACGCGCCGGACAACCGATGCACCCCAGAACACTCGGCATGCTGGTGACCGGGCTCGGCGTCCCCACCACCACCGGACGCACCGCGGCCATTGAACACCACGTGCTCACCATGTCCGCCCCCGTGATCGCTGACGCCCTCGGCTACCACCGGTCACCACCACGAAAATCGCCACGAGAGCCGGGAGCACCTGGAGCCGCTACGCCCCGGGCGACCACACACCGTTATCTCGCCGACGAACCCGCCATAGTTGACTACGCGATCTCGCCACTCTCGGCGACCCCTTGTTGCGCGCATGTTCCGTGCTGGGGAGCTCACGTGGCGATCAAGAAAGATTCGTCCATGCCAGGTTCAACTCCTTGGACTTAACGTCTTGACCAGCAAATTGACGGCGATCCCCTCGGTTGTTTGATGGCTCCCGGTCCACCGGACGATCAGGGCTTAAATCCTAGATGACTCCGGCTGGCAGGGGTGTTGTGCAAGATGGCGGCCAGGACTCCCGCAGTCAGTGGGAATTCGGAAAGACGGGAGGCCCCCGGCTCGTCCCCGGAGGCCTCCCAGAGGAACACAACAACCCAGGAGGAAGCGTGCCCACGACCACCCTACGGCCATCTGACGACGCCCAGAGCCCGCCCGGCGGAGACCCGCCGCCGCGGAGACTGCCCCTGCGCTGGCTAGTCATCGGGATTCTCTCCGCGGCAACGGCCCTGGCCGCGAGCGCCGCGCTCGACAGGACCGCGATCCTGGTCGCCGTCGCCGTCGCCGTCGCGGTCGCCGCGGCACTGCACAAGATGATCGAGTAGCCCTTCGGCGTCAGGGGTGATTCCCTGCCCCCGAACGGTTCGGCCACGACACTCGCCACCGCGCCGTCGAGCTCGCGTTCGGCATCGGTCACCGGGAGACCCGTCTGCACGAACATCCCCCGGCCCGCGACCCGTTTCCGCTGCCCGTGGTACACCGACGGCTCGCCGCAAGATCGCCGCACGAGCCGGAACCACCTGGAATAGCTACGCCCCCGGGATCACTCACAGCCACAGTAATCGGAGGATTGGCGACAGTTGAGTATGCGGCCTTACCAATCAAGTGCTGCCAAGTGGGAGGGTCGGGAGCGGCGCGGTGGCGGTATCACCAGTCTCACCCCCCCCCGGGAACCTACAAAACCTGCTCCGCCGGATAGATGGTGATCTCTCCGGGCGTGGTCACCGGCAGGTCTGGGCCATGTACCCGGAGTCTCCATTCGGCCGGTCCCGCAGCACGCTCGAACACCACGTCGTCGTCGCTGAGCCCGACGGTCCGATAGAACGCCGCGGCGTCACCGGGTTCGGGTCCGGCATGAGCCGGAGCGAAGGGAGCGCCCAGGGTGCCCCTAGGGAACGTCCAGCCGCTGAACCCGGTCGGCTCCCACAGGGAGATCGCCGCACCGAACGGGTCCACGAGTGTCGCCATCCGTCCCTGACCGGGAACCTCGAACGGTGCCAGGACGATCGCCGCACCGGCCAGCTCAGCTGCGGCGATCCGCGCTTCGACGTCGTCCACCGCGACATACCAAGCGACATGTTCCGGTAGATCCGGGCGATAGATGGGGTTGGCGAGATCGCTGAGGCTGCCGACGGGATATCCGTCGCGAGTCAGCACCAACGCCGCACGCAGACCGGCCGGCTCGGCGGTCTCCCAGCCGAGCGCGCCTGACAGGAAGACTGCCGTCCCGGGTACGTCCCGGGTCTTGAGATCGAACCAGCAGAACGCACCAGGCGGGCGGATGTCATCGGTCACGATGCACTTTCTCGCACAGGGCGGGGGTGCGTGGCAAAGGAATTGTCGGTCAGTCCACGAGGCCCCACCAACTGATCAGGTTGGGTGCCACACCGGACAGTTGCACGCGCTCAGTGGTCGTCGACCACAGCCATGTCCGCGTTCGGCTCGCCGTGGTACACCGTCGTCAAGCCATCCTCGTCCTCGGCTACCACGACGCCACTACAACCCGGCTCGCCGCACAGGCCGGTGCCACATGGCGCCGGTATGCCCCGGCGATCACTCACCGCGACAACTCCGAGAGAACTCGCGACAGTTGAATATGCGACTTCACCAGTCGGCGACCCCTAGGCGCGCGGGGTCGCGACGTGGTTCAGCGATTGAGGAACGTGCACACGCAGGCTTTGTTGCCTTCGGGATCGGAGAGGACGACGAAGGCAGGGGCTTCGTCGTCGTACACCACTCGTCCGCCCGCGGCGACCGCGGCCGCGATGCGTTCTTGGGCGATGTCGTGCGGTAGCCACAGGTCGAGGTGGAAACGCTGGCGTGGAGTCTCGTGCGCGTCGGTGTGCTGAAACCAGAGCGAGGGCAGCCGTCCGCCGGGATCGACGACGTCATCGCCGGTGAATCCGCCGGCGAGCAAGGCTGCCCAGAACGGGCCGGCGGCGGCGAGGTCGGCGGAGTCCAGCGCGAGTTCGAGCTCGGCGAGTCCGCCCGGGTCGGATTCGATCCCTTGTGCGCGGGCGATTTCGCTGATCTGCCGGGCAAGGTCGATGTCGCGCTGGGTGATCCGGGCGACGTCGTGGCTGATCAGTTTCAGGTCTACGAAGGAGTACGTCAGGTTGACGTCGGGGTGGTGGCCGGCGCGTTCGGCGGCCTCGCCGACGGCGGTGACGAACGCGAGGCCCTTGGCGAAGTCGCCGGTGAGGAACCGCGCGTGGAGGGCCCGGATGAGCTTTCGCCAATCGCCCAGCCGGGCGTCGAGGATCTGCTGGTGCTTCATCAAGCTTCGTGGACCTTGTTCTCTAGGGTGGTGAGAATGGACAGGTGTAAGTGTGTCGCGGTGAAGCCCCACGAGCCCCGGCAGGCTGTGTGATGGCTCGGCGCTAGTGGACAGTCGCCCGGGTCTGGGTGCGGTTTGCGCGGAGTCGTTTGCCCGCGCGGCGTGCTCGGTCGATCCAGGCGTTGCGGCCCGCCTTGAGCATCTGCTCGGCGCGGTAGTCGACCTCGGCCAGCACGCCGGTGAGAAGGACGTCGTTGCTGTTGATCACGGTCGTGTCCCTTCAGGAACTCTGTGTCTCGTTGGTAGTGATCAGAGTCGTCCTGAGGGGGTGCGCTGGAGCATCGGGTGATCACCTAGAGACGCACCTGACTTGACCCCTTACCCTCGCTCATTCCCTGATCAGACGAGGTAAGGGACTGAGGGTCGAGGCCTTTCGCCTTATCCCCGGCGGCCTGGCAGTGCCGCGCGGCACGAGGTTTCCCTCCTGACCCGGGGTTCGACCGGCAGGGGAGTGGGTATGCCGGCGGTATGAGCGAAGAAGGCGGTAGCGCGATGACTGATGTGTCGATGAGCCGGGTCGCGGTGTGGTGTGCGCCTACCCTGCCGAGCTGACGGTGCCGCCCTCCGAAGTGAACGCGGAGGCGCTCGCCGGGTTGAGCCCTGAGCAGAGGAAGGCCCGGCTCGGTCAGGCTTTACTTCCGCGAGTGCAGAACCACCAGCCCATCCTGGCGGTGCACATCACCGTGTTGCTGCTTGAGCTGAGCGACGCGGAATTGCTCACCCTTCTCGAGAACGACGCGCGACTCGAACAGAAGGTGGAAGAAGCGACATCCGAACTCGCGCTCCGAGACGAAACCGGACGAGTACGACGTAGCGACGACTGACAGGCAGCATCATCGCCGCCACGGTCAAGCGCTCCGGCTGACTCCGACCCGGTCCAGGTAGTCCCGCACGGCAGTTCTGCTCGCGCCGGGTGCGCGCAGCGCCAGGTAGCCGTCAGGCCGCACCAGGACGAGGGTGTCCCCTGTGACGCTGTACGCGGTTCGCGCGTGCCCCTCGACGTCCACAAGATCGGCACCACTGCCCGGTGCGCCGACCGACACCGGATTGATGAGTCCACGGTGGACGGTGCCGGCGTCCTGCAGCGGTCCGGCGCAGGACTCGCCGAAGCCGAGCAGGGTGAAATGGGGGCCGCGGAAGGCGTCGAACAGCCGCCGTGGCGTGCCGGAGCTGTCCACACAGGGCGCGTCGGGGGCCCGATCACCGGCACGCGGTCCGTTCCCGGCGTCGCCGTCGACGGACAGTGAGCTGGCCGGGTAGCCGAGTTCGAGCTGCTGGCCGTCCGGGGGCGCGCCGTCCGCGATGTCCGTGCTGCCACCGTTGACGAACCGCTCCGCGACCCTGCGCAGCCCCTCGGCACTCACGCCGAGCGTCCACGCGGCGACCGGGAGCCGCTCTTCCTGGTAGCTGTCCAGCAGCGACTCCCGCACGCCGGAACATGCCATGGCGAGCTTCCAGCCGAGGTTGTACGCGTCCTGGATGCCGGTGTTCATGCCGAGGCCGCCGGCAGGCGGATGTACGTGCGCCGCGTCGCCGGCCAGCAATACCCGGTCCACTTTGAACCTGTCGGCCATCCGCACGTTCACCCGGTACGTGGACAGCCAGCTTGCCTTCGTGAGCCGGATGCCGTGCCCGCCGGCGAGATCGTCCACGATCCGCCGGAAGTACGGCAGCGACGGTTCGGGGAGGCCGCCCTCCGCGCCGAAGTCGCCGAACGGTACGGCCTGCAGCTGCCACGACCGCTCGTGGCGGAACGGGCACAGGGCCAAGAAACCGCGCCGGCGAACGGTCCACTGGTACCAGGCGTCCGGTTCGAGCCCGTCGACCTCGACGTCCCCGAGCAGCATGGCCCGCTCCCCGCTCTCGCCCTCGAAGCGCACGCCGAGTGCCTTGCGCACGGTGCTGCGGCCGCCGTCGCAGCCGACCAGATAGCGCGCGGCCACCCGCTCGCCGGTATCCAGCACCGCGTGCACACCGTTCGCGGACTGGCTGAACTCGGCGAGGCCTGCGGCCAGTTCCACCCGCACGCCGTCCTCGGCGAGCCGCGCGCGCAGGATCCGCTCCATCCGCCACTGCGGGATCAGCAGCCCGCCGTCGTAGGGGCGATCCGGTGTGGGTGCCCGCTGGGCGTGCGGGTCGGCCTCGGCGATCAGGTCGCCGTCGAGGTACCGCCGGTGTGGCAGGTGCCGGAACCCGTAGTGCAGCACCTCTTCGGCGACGCCGAGGTCGTCCAGCACCTCCTGGGTGCGTGCGGTGAGCCCCTTGCCGCGCGAACCGGGGAAGTGCTCGCCGGCTCGGTCGACGATGCGCACGTCGACGCCACGGCGGGCCAGCTCGATGGCCAGCGTGAGCCCGGTGGGTCCGGCGCCCGCGATCAGGACGTCGGTCACCGGGCACCGTCCTGGCGCATCGCCGGCATCGATGCGGCATGCATGCTCGCCATCACACCCTCCCGATCCTGTGCGGCCACTGAAGCGATCGGCGGTGACGCTAGCCGGTTTCCGGGCAGCGTGTCCTGGTGCTGGAGGTGGAGAGGGGGTGGACATCTGCCTGGGAAATCTCCACCGCGGTTCCTCCCGCGAACCGACGACACACCCGGGGCGGTGTTCGTAGCGTCGTCATCAACGGTCAAACCGTCGCGATATCGACCATCGAAGGAGCGCCACTCATGTTGATCGGATCCCTGGTGACTGCCGCCGGCCTGTTTTCCGGTGTGCCGACCGCGGTGTGGTTGACCGTGGCTGTCCTCGCCGTGGCGGGCGTGGTGGCTTTCAAGATGCGGAAGCGCCGACGGCGTTAACCACCACTACCGTTCTCCCACCCTCGTTGTAAGGCTCTAGATGTTCAGCGCCGGGACGACGTGCTTGGCGAAGAGGTCGATGCTGGAGCGGTCGTACGCGGCTTCTGGGAAGTTGAAGATCGCGTAGGTCATGCCGAGTGCTTCCAGCTTGGCCAGTCGCTCGGCAACCTGCTCGGGTGTACCGATGCCCACCCCGGCGGTGAAGACCGAGTACGCGCGCTCGGCCGCCTCCGGTGACGCGTGCTTCGCGTAGTGGTCCTTGAGCCAGGCCAGCTTGTCCTGGACCTCTTTCTCGGTCTCGGCGATGACGCCGTTGTAGTTGGCCGAGCGCACGATCGCACCGAAGTCCGTGCCGACGTCCTTGCAGTGCTCGGCCAGGATCTCCGACTTCCGGGTGAAGGTCTCGGTATCGGCGGCGAAGTTGGTGTATTTCGCGAATCGCGCGGCGATCCGCAGGGTCTTCTTCTCGCCGCCACCGGCGATCCACAGGGGGATCCCGCCGTCCTGCAGCGGCAGCGGGCGCAGGATCGCGCCGTCGGTGCGGTAGTGCTCGCCTTCTAGCGTGGACTTTCCGGTGGTCCACAGGTCCCGCATGATCCGGACGCCTTCGTCGAGCTGGGCGAGCCGCTCGCCGGCACTCGGGAAGCCGTAGCCGTAAGCCCGCCATTCGTGTTCGTACCAGCCGGCGCCGATACCCATCTCGACGCGCCCGCCGGAGATGATGTCGGTGGTCGCGGCGACTTTCGCCAGGTATGCCGGGTTGCGGTAGCCCATGCAGGTGCACATCTGCCCGAGCCGGATGGTTTCGGTGGCCGCGGCGAAGGCCGCCATCAGTGACCACGCCTCGTGGGTGGTTTCCTCGGTCGGCTCCGGCACCGTGTGGAAGTGGTCGTAGACCCAGATCGATTCGAAGGGGCCCGCCTCCGCGTGTTTCGCGATGCCGAGCATGGTTTTCCAGTGGTCCACAGGCTCGATGCCGGTCAGGTCCAGCCGCCAGCCCTGCGGGACGAAGAGTCCGAAGCGCATGATCCTCAACCTAGCCTGGCGGACCCCGCAATGCAGCACGTTGTCCGGGGTTCCAGCCGGACGAACTCCAGCACCCGGCCGACGGGACTTGTCCAGCCTCGACGGTGTCCCCATCCGGGGAACGGATCGTCCGCCGAATGGGGACACCGGGCTGACCACAGCACCGTGAACCGAGGACATCCGCTTCCGCCGCGGTGAGGTCGTCTTTCGAGGTTCACTCGCCCGTGCCTGGCCCGACGGCGGGGCAGTTCTCCGGTTTGACTTGGAGCGCGCTTCAGGTCCTAGCGTCGGTGGTGTTCGCCAGCGTGATGGGCTTGGGGTGTATGGGGATGAGCGAGAGCTACGGCGCCGCCGACTGGGACGGTGGTCTGGCCACGATCGACCGGGCCCTGGGGCTGGGTGTCACGTTCCTGGACACCGCTGACGCGTACGGCACCGGGCACAACGAGGTGCTGGTGGGCCGGGCCATCGACGGCCGCCGGGAGCGGGTGCCGGCAGCTGGACCGCTCGACGCTGGGGGAGAAGGATTTCCGGCGCACCAACCCTCGTTCGCCGGGGAGGCGGGCGAGGCCAATGAGAAGATCGCGCGGACCGTGCGCGAGGTGGCTGACCGGCTGGGTGCCACCCCGGCCCAGGTGGCGCTCGGCCTGGGTGTACGCCCAGGCCGAGCGGCTCGGGGTAGCGGTGGCAACCATTCCGGGCACCCGCAGCCCCGCCCGGCTGGAGCAGAACGCGGCCGCACTAAAGCTGGTCCTGGACGCCGAAGCGCTGCCGCACTCGACCCGCTGAGCAGCCAGGTGACGGGTGAGCGCTACACCTCCGCGCACACCGCCGAGGTCGCGCGGGGCTGAGGTCGTTGCGAACATCTGATCATGCCGATGAGCGTGCGGTCTTGGGCAAGGTTCTTCGGGCGGCTGTCACACCGGAGCGCGGTACCAGCGGCGGTGTACGACCGGCTCGATGGCAAGCACGCCGACCGTTGCCGCGGTCGCGACCGCCCAGGATAGCCAGTCGGTTGATCCCGCCACCGCCCACACCGCGGCACCGAGCGCGACCACGGGCCGCAGCAGGGTGAACGGCCCGAGACCGACCAGGATCACGAACGTGCTCTCCCGCATCGGCAACAGCCAGTACGCCAGCAGGGATGCCACCACGAGCGCCGCGAACGGACCCAGCACCTGAAGCATCCGCGTGCCCGCACGTACCAGTTCGTCGTAACGAGTCCCAGGGTCGGCCGAGCCGCCCAGGGTCACCGCGACCGGCAGTGCCACGAGCCCGAGGCTGATCACCCCGCCCGCGAGTCCCCGGCGTGCGGCCAGTACGTAGTAGGGGCGTTTGTGGATCCGGGCGTTGCGGCCGGTCGCGGCCCGGAAACCCGCGAAGGCCGCGTCGATGAGCGCGAGCAGGCCCAGCAGGACCGGAACGGCTGTGGCCATCAGCCGGCGACCAGCCCACGCGCCCGGCGTCCCAGGGCATGGCGGAAGTTGTCGACCAACGCCGGGCGGAGACCTACGACCGGCCTCATGGCTGCGCAGAACGGATTGGTGTGGATGGACGGTTCGAACAGGAATGCGTCCATCCCGGCAGCCGCCTCGACGGCGGACAACAGCACGGTGTCGTCGTGGGCGCGCAGTGCGGACGCGACGCCGTCGTGCCGGCCGAGTGGCTCCCGCATCCTGGCGCGGTGGAACAGCCAGGCGCCCAGCGGGGCCAACCGGGTCGCGGCGATGTCGTAGTGGATGAACGCCAGCGTGCCGGCGCGGTCCTGGGCGCGGAAGAACTCAGGCAGTTTGTCGGCCGTGAAATGGTGCAGCACGCCGCTCGACAGGTAGACGGTGGCGTCCTCGGTCAGCGCGAACGCGTTCGCGCTGAGAAACGTACAGGGGAGTCGCTCATCCTCGGCCAGTCTGGTCGCCTCGGCTATCAACGCGCGATTGAAGTCCACGCCAACCAGTTCGACATCTGCTCCAAGCACACCGGAGGCGGCGAGGCTCCGCACCATGAACCCCAACCCGCACCCGATGTCCACCACCCGCAGGCGGCTCCAGCTCGCCCGGATCGCCGTGAGCAACGGCACCAGCAACTCGGCGAACCGCTGTGCCATGTGCAGTTCCTCGTTCAGCCGCTGCAGTTCGGTGTGCACCCGGACCAGCAGCTTGTCCATCGCGACGGGATCCAGGAACTCGCCTGCCACGGGCATCCGCTGCACGATACGAGCGGCTCGTCGATCCCCGGCCGCGTGCAGCCGGGCGACCACGTCCGCTCTGCGTACAGGGACGCGCTCGCCTGTCCGAGCATCCCACTCCACCACCAGATCGGAGATCTCCAGCACGGCCACGGGTGCACTCTAGCGATCAAGCTCGCGATACACCTCCGGGTTGTTCCGCTCCACGCTTGACTGTCACGGCATCCGGCCGTCGGCGGGCCGGACAGGGTCGGCTTCGACAACCACGACCGTCTACATTCGACATTCGGCTACCGTGCCACGCACGAAGCCCGCGTTGGTCATCATCAAGGTCTTGCCCTCCTGACATGAAATCCGGTGTCCGGTCTATCGATTACCGGGTCGACATCCATGGCACACCACTATGCTCAGCGGATGGAATTCACCGTCGACCAGCTTGCCGGCTATGGCGACCGAGACCTTGACGCCGACCTGGCCCGCTGGTTCCCGGACCGGCCGACGATCCGGATCAATGAGCCGATCCGGCCGATCGAGCCGTTCCTCGCCCGGCTACCGCAGGACGCCGCCGCGGCGCTCGCAGCGTTCGACCGCAGAGTCAGGTCAGGGACACTGCCGTGGGTCGTCGACGTGACCGACGACTCCTACGGGTTCGACTTCGCTGGCAACGACTGCCAGATCCTCGACTCCGACTACGAGACAGCCCTTTCCGACGACGACGTGTGGTCCATCGCCTCCGACGGCGGCGGGAACCTCTACGTCGTGCTGACCAACGGCCGCGTCGCCGTCTGGTTCCACGAGGAGGAGGTCATCGAGGCGAACACCCAGTTCGACAACCTCGATGTCTTCCTTTACTCGATCGTGCGCTACGAAGCCGTTCGGGCACAGGCACTGGATCGCGCCGCCGTCGAGGCCGAGTTTCATGCCCTCGCCCAGCCCGGCGCACTGGAACCAGAAGTGGGTCTCCTCGCGTACCTGCGCTAGCGCTCAACGTCCTGGTTCACCCCGCAGGCAGTGCGCCAACGGCGCACTGCCTGCACCACCGAGGCCTGGTGGACAACGCCACCGCCGCGGTCGAACGAGCGGGCTGGGATTTCACGCGGGCACACGTGGCATCGGGCTCCGATGCCACGCAGGTGGGAGTCGGCGCGCGGCACCGGTACGACAGCTCGTTCCTGCCGGTGTTGATGTTGTGCTCGGCGAGCCTCACGACCACCGCGTCCAGCTGCGTATCCGCGTCTTTTGGGGTGGCAGGAGGGGGCGATGCGACTGTGGTTGGAAATGGCCGTGACGTACGCTCGCGGTGAGAGCGAAGCGCCAGGCCGGGAACCCGGCACCGGGGTGAGGAAAGGGCGCAGGATGTTCGGTTCGAAGAAGAAGGTCGACGATCTGATGGCGCAGCTCAGGCCTGACCTGAGTCGGGAAGCGCTCGGTGTCGGGCTCGACTTCCCTGGCGTCGCCCCGAACCCACTCCTGAGCAGGGACGCGCGCAAGCGCACCGCGGAACTGCGTACGGGGGCGCTTGCGCTCGGCGTTCTCGTCGGCTGGCGGGAAGTCAACAGCAATCCACGCGTGGTCCTGATGTTCGACGTGGAGACCGCCGGCGGCATCACGTTCCGCGGTATCGCAGACGAAGACCTCACGATCACCGACCTCACCCGGCTCGCTCCAGGACAGACGTTCCCCGTGCGGTTCCGGCCGGCCGTCATGGACCATTACGTCGCCCTTGCCCGGGACGCGGACCCCGCCCAGGTGCAGCAGCTCTCTGACGAGATCGCCCGCCGCAAGCGGGCTTGACCTGAAGCTCTAAGCCAGATCGTCGGGTGTCCTCAACGATGTCGCCGCACTAGTAGGGCGTAGTGCGCCGACGCGGAAGTTGTTGTCCGGGGCTGGCGGCAGGTGAGGGGATATCGGTGTCGTCGGCATCGGATCCGCGGAGGTTTCCCTGGTGCACCCGACGTGATGCCTATGTGTGGGTACAAGATGCTGTGATCGGCCGATCATGGCTCGCTGGTCGATATGTTCTTGTCGGGTGAACGTATTGTTCACCCGACAAGAATCGGCGCAGGACACTTTCAGATGCTACGGATACAGCGAGTAGACCCGGCGGAATCGGGAAGCATGCCGGACGGTCAGCCGATGCAGATCACTGAAAGAACCACTGCTGGTCCTCAACCCCGTTGAGGCAATCGTACTGGAACGCGAGTGCGCCGTTGCGGTTGTCTCCGCCGGGAACGACCAGGCACCGATCGGTGTACGAGTTCCGTGCCCAGAAAAGCTCATGGCCTTCTCTGTCCACACCCTTGTATTGGAAGAACCACTGCTGGTCTTCGACGCCGTTGAGGCAGTCGTACTGGAACGCGTGCGCGCCGTTGCGGTTGTCTCCGCCCGGAACGACCAGGCACCGATCGGTGTACGTGTTCCGGATCCAGTAAAGGTAGTTCCCTTCACGGTCGCGGCCTTTGGACTCAAGGCGCCACAGCTGGTCTTGGACCCCGTTGAGGCAGTCGTACTGGAACGCGAGTGCGCCGTTGCGGTTGTCTCCGCCG
Source organism: Amycolatopsis thailandensis (assembly GCF_042723255.1). Taxonomy (NCBI): domain Bacteria; kingdom Bacillati; phylum Actinomycetota; class Actinomycetes; order Pseudonocardiales; family Pseudonocardiaceae; genus Amycolatopsis; species Amycolatopsis thailandensis. The sequence goes on along the minus strand of NZ_JBHXJK010000011.1, from coordinate 32,405 downwards.
GGTACGACGACGCATCGGTCGGTGTAGGAGTTGCGGATCCACGCGCCAGAGGCCCGAGTGCCGATGAAACTTTGCTGGTCGACGGATACAGGGAAACCGGTGTGTGCTTCGCTATGGGACGTTGCTCCCGCGATGCCTGCTGCCGGCCCGAAGGTCATGAGCATGGCGGAAGCGGTCGCCGCCAGCGTGAGTCGGAACGATCTACGGAACATGCTTGATCCTCTTCCTTTTCTGTTGACCAGTCGAGTCCTGCTGGTGGTTGGAACACCAGTCGATGGTTCGCGTACTGTTCTTGGAAAGTGCAAGATGGACCTGCACAGCGTGGCCTCCGAAGCATCAACGCGCGCGAGGCGACAGAGTTCGCCTCAGTGGCCGCAAAGAAGCTGTGCAGGACACCGTCGATACAGGTCTTTAACCGTCAGAGCTGACGAGTCTCTACCGCCCCTGGCGGTAGCCGATCGGGGCGACCCTGGGCAAAGACCTGCACTTCCTCCAACGGGACCCAGTTCTGGACCTTCACCGTCACCGTCCGCGTCGTCGACGCCCTCGCCCACGCCGCGAAACAGAACTCGACACCACGGGCCCCTAGGATCGAACAGCGAGTCTGTCGTGATCGAGACAACCCGGCTCTGTGACGGTTCCCAGTCTGTCGCCTGCGGCGGGTGCGATCCTGCGGTTTCGTCAAAGGCGGTTCACGGTTGTTGTCACCGGCTGCCCACGATCGTTGTCATCCTTTTGCGCGTCCGTCGTCGTGATGACGGTGATCCAGGCGGTTGTCGGGTTCACCGCCCGGTTCTCCCTCGCACGTGTGGTGCCGTCTTCGTCATGACAGCGGATTTCCCTGGACCAGCCGAGGTACTCGGTCTCGGCTGTGGGCTAACCGTAGTAGCATTCGAATCGCTGGTTGGGGTTGTCGAGTTCGGAAATGGAGATGAATCCGGCGACGCCGGTCATCCTGTTGTACACCAGGTTCCAGAATCGGGTGCCGCGCCACTCGTCGCCGGTGACGTAACACAGGTCCAGGAGGCTGTCGGTGGGCTTCGCCGTTCCCACGTACGCGCTGCCGAGCAGGGCTTGGGAATGAATGCTGGTGGTGAGATTGGTGTGCGTTCGGTAGTAGTTCCCCTGCTGTCCTCCGTGATCGGACGAGTAGCAATTGTAGGTTTGGAGATTGTCTCGGATCTCGGTTTCGGAAACGAATCCCGCGACGCCGGTTGCCTTGTTGTACACCAGATCCCACAAGGTGCTGCCGTTCCATGAGTCGCCGACGACCCAGCACATGTCCCGGATCGCGTCGTTGCTGTTGACCACACCCGTGTAGGTGCTGCCGAGGAGTGCTTGCGAGTGCTGCGACGTGGTGATCTTTGTTCCCGTGAGGTACGGGCCGGAAATGGAGGCGGTCTCGCCTGGAGCCGCATCGGCGACTCCGGCCAGTGCCAGTCCGATGGCCATGGCGGTGATGAAGGCTTTCCTGAGCATGGCTTTTCCCTTCTTCGGGGCCCGGCAGCTTGCGCGAAGCTATCGGGCCCCGGTCGTGTCCGACGTCGAGCGGGCTCCTCAACCTTGTCGGACACCGGTGCGGAAGTCCTTCGCACTCCGTCGCCATCACTTCGCACTCGGTCGCTGATCTTTCGGCCGAACGCCGGCTGTTTCCGGGCCCGGCGCGGACCGGGCCGTGGCCTTGTTCGGTCTTCTCAGTCCGGATCAGGAAGGGAAGCACCAGCATGAGCGCTCTGTTCGCGGCGACGGCGGCACCCGAGACAGCCGCCGAGACCGTGGTGACACCGATTAGCGACGCAACCGGCAGAGTTTCTTCAGCACAGAGGCAGCCAAGCACGCCATCGGCGTCGCTCTGTGGGCACCTTCCGCAGTGATCGCCGGCTGCTCGCGTGGAGACGCCGAGTGACTCAGCTGTTCCAGGCTGGGCTGGTGTTGGGGGGATAAGGACTGCTGGACGCGCCCCTCACCCAGCCATCCACGTCCTGCCCGTCCCATGCCAGCAGCGTGTCGGCGTTACGGATGCACTTGTCGTAGTCGAGGCTTCCGAACAGCCGGCTGACGGTGATCTGCTGATTGAGCTGCTGGTAACCCTTGCCTGTCCGGTATTTCATCCACACCGTGGTGCGGAGCAGACCGAGACGCACCTCCCCGTTCACCACGGTCAGGACCCCTTGCTGCACATTGCTGTTCTTCTCTTCGTGCCCCTTGTTCTCGACAGCCAGCTGGCCGATCTTCTTGAGGGAGTCGATGATGCCCTTGAGCGCAACCGGTGTCACCAATCCTCCGAGCAGGTTGGTCACCGCCGAGATGGCCGGAGACAGCGAGAGGGACGAGATGGACACGCTGCGGCTGTCGCTGACGATATTGGCGAGGAAAGGCATCGTCTTGAACTGGAGTTCGAAGATGATCCACCGGAGGATCCCGAACAGGGTGGAAGACTGGTCGAAACCGGCGGAATCGCCGGTCTTGCGCAGGATGGTGGCGGCCACGGATTGCCATGAGCCGAACGACGCCAGCGGCCCCAGGGCGGGCAGTCCACTGCCGTCTCCTTCGTAGGCATTGCCGACGCCCGTCTCCTGGTCTCCCTCGGCGAGCGCGTGGCCGTCGGGGCCGAGGAGTCCCAGCTTCGCCAGCAAATCCTGCGAGAGCGCCTGCCTGCCCTCCGCCCACATGGCGATCTCCAACGCCTCTCGTCGCATCTGCTCCTGAATCAGAGGCCGCACGTCGCCCTCCGGACTCAGGACGCGCGCGAGGCGTACTGCTCGCGCGAATCGCAGATCAGTTGCTCGATGTCCCGCACGGTTCTTGCCTGCGGGATGGCCTCGAAACCCAAGTTGACCCGGAAGCCCAGTTCGACCGCGCCCAAGAGGCCGAGGAGCTTCATGGAGTCGACCCCCGGCAGCTCCCTCACCAACGTGGTGTCGTCGATCTTCTCCGCACCGCCGAGGTCCAGCTTCTCGCGGATCAGCGAGTGCAGCTGGTCTCGCTCGTGGGGTGTCATCAGCTGGGTTTGCATGGCTGCTCCTCGTCGAAAGTGCGTGGTTGATGATGTTCAGTTCGCCTGATGGAGGGCTCCACGGCGGAGAACTCCGTCGAGATACTGCTGCCGTGTCTTGGTTCGCTTCACCTTGCCGCTGGAGGTCTTGGGCAGCTCACCCAGCGCCAGCAGGAGGATCTCGGCCACGGGCAGGGACAGCTTCGTCTGGATGTGGCCGCGGACCTGTCGTGCCACCGCGGACGCGTCCCCGGTGCGGAGTTCGGCGACGAGCACCACCTCTTCGGTGGCCAAACCCGGCCGGGTGAAGGCCACCACGTTGCCCTTGCGGAGTCCGGGCACCTCGGCCGCCACCCACTCCACCGTCTGGGGGTCGTGGTTTCGCCCGTTGACGATCAGCAGGTCCTTCTTGCGGCCCGTCACGTAAAGCACGCCGTCCGCCAAATAGCCACAATCCCCTGTGCGCAGGCCGTCAGCCGTGAAGCTCCGTCGCGTCGCCTCCGGGTCACCGTGGTAGCCCGCCGCCACGCTCGGCCCCTGGAAGACCACCTCACCGATGTGCCGCTCCGGGAGGAGGTTCCCCTCGTCGTCCACGATGAGGATTCGATGACCCGCGAGGGGACGTCCGCAGGGCACGAACACCGCCTGCGGCCCAGGGGGCTCAGCGTTCGAGGCCGGCAGGGCGAGGCCGCTCGCGTGGTAGGGCTCCCTCTGGATGACGTCCGGGGCGAACGGGGCCCCGTTCTCGCTCAGCGAGATCGCGAGCGTCGCCTCCGCCATGCCGTAGCACGGTGCCACCACCCCAGGCCGGAGTCCCGCCGCCGCGAAGTGCGTCGCGAAGGAGTGCAGTGTTTCCGGGTGGTTGGGCTCGGCGCCGCAGCCCACGACCCGCAAGCAAGACAGGTCCAGCAGCTGGAAGTCGTCCGCCGAAGTGTGCTTGACGGCCAGCGCCAGGCCGAAGTTGGGCGCGAAGGTCACCGTCGCTCGATGGCGGCTCACGGTTTCCAGCCAAATTCTCGGTGAGAACGCGAAGCGCAGCGTCGGGAGGAAGCTCACCGGGCAGCGTGCGATGAGCGGTGCCAGCACGAAACCGACCAGGCCCATGTCGTGATACAGGGGCAGCCAGCTGACGCCCCGGTCTCGTCCACCCTCGAGCTGAAGGGCGTCGATGATGGCCGCGCAGTTCGCGAGAACACTGGCGTGCGTGACCCGCACCCCCTTGGGGGCGGCCGTGCTTCCCGAGGTGAATTGCAAGAACATTACGTCCCCCGGAAGGATCGCCTCGGGCTGAGGCGCGCTCTCCGACATGGGCTCGGCGAAGAACTCTTCCGAGACGACCGCCCGCAGACCTTCGACCGTCCGGAGGAGCGGATCCAGCAGATCCGCCAGTCCTCGGGTCATCCAGACCTCCCGGGCGCCCGCCGAGCGAAGGATGTGGATGGCGTCCTCGCAGTACGCCTCGAACTTGCCGAAGCCCATGGGCGGGTACAGAGGGACAGGGACGACACCCACCGAGACCGCGCCCAGGAAGGTGAAGACGAATTCCCGCTCCTCGGGGAGAATGAGCGCGATGCGGTCTCCCTTGCGCAAGCCGCTCCGCAGTAGCCGACGCCCGCGGCAGAGTGCCTCACGCGACAGCTCCGACCAGCTCACGAAGTGCTCGCGCCCGTCCTCTTGGATGAAGGTGTAGCCACCGTCCGAGTGGCCGAGATTCTCGGCGAGCACCTGAATGAAGGTCGAGGCCGTCGCTGTTTCGGAACGCAGCGCTTCTTTGGCGCACATGGGACCTGCCCGTGGGTAGGGCTCCCCGGGGACGCCACCACCCCCGGGGAGCCGAGCGAATACCGAAACGGCCTACTGGTTCCAGGCCGGGCTGTTGTTGGGCGACTTCGAGGAGCTGGCCGTGTCCTTCTCCCAGTCGTCCACGTCCTGCCCGTCCCACTTCAGCAGCGTCTCGGCGTTGCGCTTGCACTTCTCGAAGTCGAGTACGCCGTAGCCGCGGTAGACGTTGATGTCCTGCTGCAGTTGCTCGTACCCCTTGCCCGACTTGTACTCCATCTGCACGTCTGTCCGGACGGCCCCGAGGTAGAGGGTTTTCTTGTGGCGCGAAAGGACCCCGACCTGCTGATTGGAGTTCTTCTGCTTTTGTCCTTCATTCTCAAGCGCCAGCGTGGCGATCTTCTTGATGGTCGTCACGATGCCCTTGAAGTTCTCCGGCGTCATGATGTTCTCGACCAGGTCCGAAACCGCGTTGACCCCCTTTTCCAGAGAAATCTTGCTGATGGAGGCGGAACGGTTGTCATAGGTGTAGGTGAGGAAGAACGGAATCGTGGAGAACTTGTGGAGGAAGTTGTTCCAAGCGACCGGATCGAAGGTCGCGCTCCCCGGGTTGAACTTGCTGAGGGTCACGGCCTTGTGCACGATGGTACTGGCGACGGACTCCCACGAGCCGAACTTGGAAAGAGATCCCAGTTCAGGTAGTGAACTGCCGTCTCCGCCGGCCTTGTTTCCCACCGCCTGGTCGTTGTCCTCTGATTGAATGTCCGAGATCAAGGCCATCGTGGCGGCGTCCGACTCGGGAGACGGCATCTGCCACAGCGCGACCTCCACGGCTTCTCGGCGCGACTGGGACTGACTGATCGTGGACATGACTGCTCCTTGTGTTCGGGGTGGTTGCTGCACAACGATCTGGGACAACCTGTTTCGCGGCGTTATGCGGAAATGACGCCTGACGTTGGCCGCCGCCTGAGTCGCACCAAGAATCCTGGTACTTGCGCTCTGCAGAACACAGGTCTGCCTATTCGGTGCGAACTCCGGTATTCTTACTTCAGAGTAAGAGAACGTCGTGGGTAGCTCCGCGCCAACGCTGCCGAATGGTGCTTGAGCTGCTGTCGGTCAGGATGCCCGCTCGGACACGCCTCCCTTCCGGGAGATACCGGGGCGGACTGCCGCCGCGAATGCCGCTCGATCCGATGCTAGCCAACAGCTAAACGGCACACTACCCACGTTCCCGGTCGCGGATGGTTTTCATCAGATCGGACCTGTCGCGGGCCGCTTCGCGGCGACACAGTGTGCTTTTGCGCCGGGCGCAATTCCTGGATCGAGTGCAGTCTCGAGCATCGACAGTGTGGACGGATCTCCACAGTCGGATGTAAATCCAGGAAGCCGTGCTCGGAAAGTCGAGGACTGATCGAGCCGTGTGTCGGTATTGAACCGAAGGATCCGTTTATTGTCAACGAGGTTGAAGGTGCGCACCATTTATGGCATCCGGAGCCCGACGGGAAGGCCGCGGTGAACGAGAAGTCTCGGCGCGCGTTGCCCTCTGAGGTTTGCTCCCGCGCTCCGTGCCTGCGCGCGGTGATCGGAATGTCCATCACCGACTCGCGTGACGCAGTCACTCGTCTGGGGCGCTGTCTCGGCCTTCTCGCGTGTAGAGCAGAAGGAAGGCAAGGATGCTCGCGACACCGGCCAGGACACCGACATGGTCGGCGACGTCCGTGCCGAACGTCGTGACGATCGGCCCGGAACCGATGACGATCCCGAGTGTTTGCCCGGCGACGACCAGGAAGCCGCCGAGGAGGAACGCGAACAGGCAGATCCGGGTCGCGGTCAGCAGTATCCGGTACACGGCGATCACGCTCCAGGAAGCCACAGCAAGCCGACGGCCATCAGTACGCCGAACAGCAGGGTGGGCAACAGGTAGTAGAGGACGACCGGGACGAAGATCCGTACCGGGTTGATCTCGGCGATGCCCGCCGCGACGTAGAGCGGCGCGGCCCCGGGTGGGGAGCATCCCTCCGACGACGCCCACACGAGGATGGCGGCGAAGGCGACGTGCGGAGGGATGCCGGCGGCGGTGAGCGCGGCGAACGCCACCGGGCCCACGGCCGCGACCGTGGACGTCGTGTTGAGCGGCCCCGCGACGAGCACGATGACGACACCGACCACGATGGCCGCCACCAGCGGCGAGACTCCGGTGAGCCCCTCCAGATACGGCTTGAGCTGGTCGTCCAGGCCCAATGTCTTCAGTACGTTCGACGCGGCGAACGCGGAGATCATCGTGACCCCGACCAGGCCGAGCTTCGGCCCGACCGCGCCGAACAGATCCCACCATTGCGCCCGGCCCTTCGGCAGCGCCTTGCGCTCGACGAGCAGGCCGACCAGCAGCATGACGATCGGCAGCCAGATGAGCAGCGGAATCGCGTCCGGAGCGTCGACGCCGATACGGGCCGAGACGAAGTCCGCGGTCGGCGGAGCGGTGAGCAGGATCGGGACGGCGATCGAGCCGAGGACGACGAGCGACGGCCAGCCGACCTTGAACGACGCCCGCAGCGGGTGGATATCCTGCGGCTCCATCGCCTGGACGCCGCGGCGTTTCACGATGACGTAGGCCATGATCAGTCGCATCCCCACCATCCAGGCGCCGGTGACGAAGATCGTCGCGACGATGTCGCCCGCGCTGAGCACCGGCATCACGGTCGGCGCGGCCAGGAGGATGAAGAAGGCGCCGCTGAAGGGAAAAGTGGCGCCGACGCCGGCGTTCCCGGACAGGACCAGCGCCGCGGTCTCACCGCTGGCTTTGGACCGCTTCATCCAGGGGATGGTGATCGATCCGACCGTGGCGACGATCGCGGCACCGTTGTGGGCGACCGCGCCGAACAGTCCGGAAGCGACGGTCGCGGCGTAGGCCGATCCACCTCGGCGGCGGCCGAGGAACGAACTGAGGATGTCGACCATCCGCTGCACCAGCCCGGTCCGGGTGAGTAGTTCGCTGACGAAGACGAACGCCAGCGCGGCGAAGGTGATCTCGGACTTGAGCCCGTCGACCAGGCTTTCCCAGGCGACGGCGAAGAAGTCCGTGCCCGCGAAGGCGGCGGTGACGAGGAAGCCGACGACCATAGCTTCGCCGATGTTGCGCTTGAAGACCGCGTTCCACACGACGATGGCGGCGATGAACGCGACCAGCGCCAGGATCGCGTTCACGCGTGAGTCCGTGGTGTGGTGTCGGTGACGAGGCCGGCCTCGCGGTAGGCGGCCTTGGCTTCGGGGCCGGACAGGAAACGCAGCAGGTCCGCGGCTTCGGGTGGGGCCGAGCGGCCGAGTGCCGCCGAGAGTTCGCTGTAGTGCTGGGCTTCGTCCGGGAGCGGGCCGACGATCCGTGCCCGTGGGACGAACTTCAGCTCGCTGATCTGCTGGACCGCGAGGTCGGCGCGGCCGTCGGTGACGGCGAGCGCGGTGAAGCCCTTCTCCACCACTGTGGCGCGGGCGTTCACCTCGTCGGCGATGCCCAGTTCCTCCAGCAGGCGGACGAAGTAGATGCCGCTCGCGCCGCTGCGGGAGTAGGCGACCGAGCGGGCGGAGGTGAGCGCCGTGCGCAGAGCGTCGACCGTGCCGATGTCGGGATCGTCGAGTTCCGGCGCGGTGGCGATGCCGATACCGCTCTTCGCCAGTACCACGCGGGAATCAGGGGTGACCGCGCCGGCGGCCGCCGACCCGGTGAAGGCGTCGGACACGGCGATCACGACATCGGGCCGGGCGCCGTCGCCGATCTTCTCGACCAGGATGGTGGTGGGGTCGAACGTGACTTCGACGTCGACGGCGTACTTCGCCTTGAACGCGGTCAGCAGGACGTCGTCCAGTGCTTTCTTGACCGAGAGTGCGCTGAAGAGGCTGATCATGGGGTGTCCTTTCGGGCGGGTGGGGAGTGGAGGGCGCCGCGCTGACGATCGGTCAGCGGCCGGGTGGCGCGGCCTCGCAGGAGCAGGAAGATCTCCGCGGTGTGCTCGAGTTCTTCGAGGGTGTCCAAGGCGGTGTCGAGATTCGTCCCGGCGACCACCGGGCCGTGGTTGGCGAGCAGCAGCGCCGGGTGATCGGTGGCGGCTCGCGCGATCGGCTCGGCGGCGCCGGGGTCCCCTGGCGGGTGGTAGGGAAGCAACGGAAGACGGCCGACGCGCATCGCGAAGTACGCGGTCAGTGGCGGAAGGGCGTCGTGCGGGTCGAGACCGTCCAGGCATGAGACGGCGGCGGAATGCGTCGAGTGGGTGTGTACGACGGCGGCGTCGGAGGGCCGTTGCCGCAGCATGGTCGCGTGGAAGAAGGCCTCCTTCGACGGTGGCGGTCCGGCGAGGTGGTTTCCGTCGGCGTCGATGACCGACAGATCTCCGGGGCGCACGGTGCCGAGGCAGGCGCCGGTCGGTGTGACGAGGATCTGCTCGCCGTAGCGCAGTGAGATGTTGCCGGTGCGGCCATGGGTGAGTCCGCGGTCGTACAGCGATCTCGCGGCGGCGATGACACGTTCGCGGTGGAGCCGGTCGGTGCTCATGAGCTGGATGCCTTCGCGAGCAGGTCCGGATCGCCGAAGTTGCCGGACTTGAGCAAGAGCGCGGGCCGGTGGTCCTCGACGGGGTGGATCCATGGCACGCCGGGAGCGGCTTCGGCGCCGATGACGCCGCCGTGGACCTCGAGCGCAGTGACCACCGCGCCCGAGGTCTCGCCGCCTGCGGCCACGAGCCTGCGCACACCGCGCTCGACGAGGCCGACGGCGATGAGCCCGGTGGCCTTCTCCAGGATCGCGGCGGCTCGCGTGACACCCAGTTCCTGCTGCGTGCGGCGGAGAGCCGCCGGGCTCGACGTGGAGTAGACGAGCGGTCCGGACTCGGACAGGGAGTCGTACCAGGCTAGTGCGCCCGCCGCGAGCGCCTCCGGATCCGGCGTCGCCACCGGGTCGAGACGATGTGCGGGACGTCCGAGCCGTTTCATGACGGCGACCTGCTCCAGGGTTCGTGCCGAGCAGCTTCCGGACAGGACGACCGCCGGGCCGGTCGGGGGCGCGGTGTCGGTCAGTGGAGGCGTCGTGGATGCTCGCGCGGAGGCAAGGCCCGCCGCGAGACCCGCCGCGCCCGCGACGAGTGGCGAGGCGGCCGCGACCCGGCCCAGCAGACGCAGGTCCTCCTCGGTGAGTGCGTCGACGAGTACGTATCCGCTTTCACCGTCGATCGCATCGCGTACGGCGGTCTCGCCGCGGCGGAGGGTGTCGTGTGTGACGAGCGCGACCGGTGTGGTGGTCTGCGCTCGCAGCAGCCGAGGCAGATGCGAGTCCGTCATCGGCGTCGTGGGATGGTCGCGCATGGGCGATTCGGCCAACAGGGTGTCGCCGACGAAGAGATGGCCTTGGTACTGCGTTCGCCCGTGCTCCGGTGAGCTGGGTGTCATCAGGACGTTCGCGGGTGACAGCGCTTGTGAAAGCGCGTCGAGAACCGGGCCGATGTTGCCCTGTGGTGTCGAGTCGAAAGTGGAGCAGTACTTGAAGTAGATCTGCCCGGCGTTCCGGTTCCGCAACCAGTGCAACGCTCGCAAGGACGTCGAGACGGCCTCGGCGGCCGGGATCGCGCGGCTCTTGAGGGCGATCACGATCGCGTCGTGTGGCGGTATCACCTTGCCTTCGGACGGGACACCGAAGAACAGCACGGTGCGCAGTCCGCCCCGGCGGAAGGCGACGGCGACGTCGGTCGCGCCGGTGAAGTCGTCGGCGATCGCGCCGAGCACGCTGGTCATTCCCCGATCACCGCCTTCAGTCTCGCGGCCGCGCTGCGGGGCCCGGACACGACCGGTACGCCGAGCGCGGTGGACAGTTCGTCCGCGGCCGGGGCGAGGGAGTACTGGGCGAGCAGGACGAGATCCCAGCCGCGGACTCGTGCCCGGCAGGTTTCGACGAGCTTGTCCGGCGCGAGCAGCCCGCCGACCTCGATGGGGATCCCTTTGTCGCGCGCGGCCTGCTCGAACCGCGCCGTCGAGTCGCTCAACGCCGTGGCGAGCGAGGCGACGATGAGAACCCTGCCGCGGCCGCCGGAAAGAGCGTCGTCGAAGGCCGCCTCGTCCGGGGCGAGGAGCGGGATCGGTGCGTCGACCTGTTTCGTCACTTCGCCGTAGAGCGAGCATGTGAGCAGGACACCGTCGGCGCCGCCGGAGATCGCGTAGTCGATCAGGCGGCGCATCCGATCGTCCAACGCGGGGGTGCGGCCGGTCTCGCCGACGTCGGCCAGCAGCCGGTCGTCGAGGATGTTCCATGGGCGAGCCCGGGGAAATCCCTTCTCCAGTGCGGCTACGGCGGGTGGGATCGCGGCCGGGGTGGCGCTGATCAACGCGATGCGTGGACTCATCGGCTGTGCTCCTCGATCCAGCTCAATCCTGCTTCGGTGCCGGTGGCCGGCTTGTACTCGCAGCCGATCCAGCCGTCGTATCCCTCGGATCGGAGCGTGTCGAAGACGTCGGTCCAGGGGATGCCGCCGGTACCGGGCTCGGCCCGGCCGGGTGAGTCGGCGATCTGCAGATGGGCCGCACTGGGCAGGAATTCCCGTAGCGCCGTGACGACGTCCGGCTCGTCGATGGAGGCGTGATAGACGTCGAAGAGCAGGCGTACGTGGGGCTCGCCGATCGCGTCGCACACCGCGGTCGCGTGCGCCTGGTCGTCGAGGACGAAGCCCGGCGCGTCCTGCTTGTTCTGTGCCTCGAGCAATAGCCGGACGCCGCTGTCTCGTGCCCGGTCCGCGGCCCACGCGATGTTCGCGACGTACTGCGCGAAGGCACGGTCACGGGGGACACCGGCGGGCCGGATCCCGGCGGGCAGGTGCAGGAACGAACTGTTCAGGCTCACGGCGTATTCCAGGCCGAGTTCCACACTCGCGCGGAACTCCGCGGTGCGGCCGGGCAGGCACGCGTAGCCGAGCCGTTCGGGCGAGCCGGGTTCGCCGGTCGGGGAGTTGATCAGGATCTGGGTCAAGCCCGCGTCGGCGAGACGCCGGACGAGTGTGGCGGCGGGGAAGGCGTAGGGCGAGGCGTACTCGACGGCGGTGAAGCCTGCCGCCGCTGCCGCGTCGAAGCGCTGTTCAAACGGGAGTTCGGTGAAGAGCCATTTGAGGTTGGCGTCGAGGCGGAGTCTGTTGTGAAGGATCATCGGCGCGCCGCCGTCACGTGGCCGGGGTTGACGAGGTTGGCGGGGGAGCGTCCCTGGAGGACGTCGATCACCTGCTGGGCGGCCATCATGCTGGAGCGGGACCGGGCCTGTGCGGTCGCGGCGCCGATATGGGCGGTGATCACGACGTTGTCGAGCCCGCGCAGCCGGCTGTCGAGTGGCAAGGGCTCCTCCGTGAGTACGTCCAGGGCCGCGCCCGCCAGCGCGCCGTTCTCCAGTGCGTCGGCGAGGGCGTCCTCGTCCACCACTTCGCCGCGCGCGGTGTTGATCAGGAAAGCCCCAGGCTTGACCTTCCGCAGGGCGGACGCGTCGATCAGGTGACGCGTGGTGTCGTCGAGGAAGAGGTGCAGGCTGAGGAAGTCGGCCTCAGCCAGGACTTCGTCGAAGGTGCGGACTTCGACACCGGTCTCCGCCAGGAAGTCGCGGTCGGGATACGGATCGTGAGCGACGACCCGCATCCCGACCGCCAGCGCGAGCCGCGCCACTGTCTTGCCGATCGAGCCCAGCCCGATCAGGCCCAGCACGGCACCGTCGAGCTCCCGGCCGCTGCGCTGCTCCCAGCCGCCCGCTTGGACACTCGCGATGTTCTGGGGGATGAGGCGGGCGCAGTTGAGCATGAGCGCGAGGACGTGCTCGGCGACTGATCGGCGGTTCGCGCCGGGGGTGTAGGTGACGGCCACGCCGGCTCGGGTCGCCGCAGTGAGGTCGATGTTGTCGTAACCGGCTCCGCAGCGCCCGAACACCTTGAGCCGCGTCGCGCCTTCGATGACATCGGCGGGGAAGGCGTCAGTGCCCGCGACGACCCCGTCGGCGTCGCGAACGAGGTCGGCCAGGGGAGTGGCGGTGGCCTCGCGCTGCGCCGGGGTGGTGAAGACGGTGTCGAAACCCGCGTCCGACAGCAGCTTGTCGACCTCGCCGCCGGGCTCCAGATACGAGGTCGTCACGAGTACGCGCATGGTCATCCGGTTCGTTTCTCCTGTTCGGGGACGGTCTGATAAAAATACTATAGGATTTGTGTCAATAGTATAGTTAGGCAAGATCAAGCCGCCCGGCCGCGCGGGATATCGTGATGCGACTAAGGAGGGACACATGGCTTCCCCGCGGAAGTCCGGACGGCAACCGCTCGCCGACCGGATGTACGAGGTGCTGCTGGGTCAGTTCACCGACGGCCGATGGTCCGCGGGCGAACCGGTCAACATCGGTGCGCTGTCACGAGAACTCGACGTCAGCCAGACCCCGCTCCGGGAGGCGCTGGCGCGGCTTGAGCACACCGGCCTCGTCCGCCGCGAAGCGCTCAAGGGTTACCGGGTCGCCCCTCTGCTCACCGAGTTCGAACTCGTCAAGCTGATGGACGCCCGCCTGGTCCTCGAACCCGCACTCGCCTTCGAAGCCGCACGCCGGACGACGCCCGAGTTCCTTGACGAGGTCTTGAAGAGCGTCGACGACCTCGCCGGCGCCGCTACGTCGCCCGACACGGCGGCGTTCAGCGCCTATTGGACGATCGACGAACGGTTCCACCTGCTCATCGCCGCCCAGGCGGACAACCCTTTCCTGGAGAAGGCCTACCGGTCGCTCGGCGGTCAGGTTCAGAGGTTCCGGTTCTTCGCGAAGCTGGGCTCTGCCAGAGGAGCGCCCGGGCTGGCGGCGGAGGAGCACCGCGCCGTCTATGCCGCCTTCGTGGCGGGGGAGGCCGAGCAAGCGGCGGCCGCCATGCGACGCCACATCGAGAACGCGAAACAGCGCGTCCTGGCAGATCGCCAATCCGTCGAGGCGAGCGAATCGACGGCCGCGTGGTGATACGCCCGACGTAATTCGGCTTGGTGACACTGCAGTGGCTTTGCCGAACCGCTGGTCGCGCCGCCTCGCAGGCCACCACCCGATCGTCGAAGGGTGTTCAGGAGAGCGGTAAACCCGATTCCAGTGGCGTTCTGGTGCGCTGTCGGGGACGCAGCGCGGTCTCACTGCCCAGGAAGAGGTCGGTGTGGGAAGCACCGGAGCGAAGGAGGCCGGTCGGGGTGGAGCCGACCAAAAGGCGGAAGTCCCGATTCAAGTGTGCCTGATCGGTGTAGCCGCACAGTTCCGCCACCGTGGACAACGGGGGTGGGGTCCTGCCGGTGATGAGCCTGATCGCCCAGTGGCAGCGCGCCACCCGTGCGACTGTCTTCGGCGGCAGCCCGATCTCACGGTGGAAGGTGGTGGTCAGGTGTTGCCGGCTCACCCCCGCCCGGTCGGCCAGTTCGGCGATTCTGACACTGCCCGCCGAGCTGGTCAGGGCCCGCCAGCTTTCCTCAAGTGCCTTCGAAAGACTCGGTCCGTCCAAGAGCCTCTCGGCAAGCCAACGGTCGAGAATGCGGAATCGATGGTCGAGGTTTTCCGCTTCCCACAGCTGCTCTGTGAGTCGACGTGCACCGGCGCCGAGTAAATCCACCATGCCCGCTCTCGCGGTTCCGAGTTCGCGCAGCGGCATGCCGAACAGTGCCCGCGCGCCCAGCGGCGTCAGCTCCAGGACGACCCCTTCTTCTCGTTCCAATCTCTCGTAGGCGATCGGCTCGCCGGTCATTCCTGCCACCGGTGAGACCATCGACAACGGCGAGCCCAGCAGCGAACGCTGGATCGCGGGCGCCAAGTCGATGATCACCACTATCGAATTCAGCGCGGCCACCGTACGAACCATCGCGACACCGGCGGTTCGCTGATAGGCGAGATAGAAATTGACCCAGCGGGCCAGTCGCCGGTCGGGCCGTCGCGTTCGCCATAGCTGACCGCCGGACTCGAACTTTTCGTTGTCCTGCACCACGGTCTCCCCTGTCGCCGCCGATGCCGAAGATCGATATCACCGGATCGCAGCATGGCACGCGGGTCAGCCTCCGGACGAGGTTCCGGCCCGACCATGACTCGAAAAGACGCCAGACTTGACTCTCCGTGTGCGATGCACTTTGTGACCGGTCGTCGGCAGATTCGCTGCCAGTGAATGTTCTCGTGACGTTGCACCTTCCGACTGCGAAATCCGAACTCGGAGCTCTATTTCGAAGCCGAAGCGGCAGACCGTCACCCAATGGGTCGAACGTTGATCCGATCGATGGACGCGCACTTCAGCTCTGCCGAAATATGACATTTTTCCAATCCGCGAACACTGTGTCACTTTTACGCTGAGAACGCGCAGACCTGCCGAGAAGGGGAAATTAGATTCCGTTTCACACTCGGCGGGGAGCTGTCGCGAGTTGTAGTCAGAAATCATCCATCGTCATAAGATCGGACAGAGAAATGCGCTTCCTGAAAGCTTCCACGGTCGCCGCGTCAGTGGTGGCGGGAATGACCCTCGCCGGAACGGCCGCCATCGCCGCGCCGGCGGAGACAGCGGCGGCCTACGCCGCGAAACCCGCGTCCATGGAGGTGTGCGGGTTCTACAAAACCGCTGTCACCGCCTACTACAACCATTGCGCGGACAGCTGCATCTGGATCTGGATCGACTACACGAGGACCACCGACGGGTGGAAGCACATCCCCAATCGCGGAATCACCGACATCGGTGGTGCGGGAGAGGTGAACAACGCCTGGTACGACCACGTCTGCTGAGTGAGCGGGAGTGGCCCGGAGATCCGCCGGGCCACTCCCGGCCGTTCGGCGAGGTTCCACCGCCGGCCCAGCACAAACAGCCTGCGCGACGGAGGGGGCGTTCAGAGCTCGAACCCGAGCCTGAACGCCCCCTCCGGGACCTACCTGACGAGCTGGCCGGTCAGGCCATCGGAGGCTGGTCGCGCCACCACCGCTGCCCGGCCTCGGGCAGCGTGGAGATCGGGTCGTAGTACGGGTAGCGACGCTGCAAAGCTTCGGGGTCCTCGTGTTCGATCCCGGTGCGGTAGTTCTTGGTCCAGTAGGAGATGCCGAGCTCCCGGTCGTAGTCGGCGAGCTGGTGCACCCACCGCTTCCCGACGTAGGGGACGTCGCAGACGATGCGCGGGGTGGCGTAGCCGGGCAGGTAGCCCATGATCGCGTGCTGCAGTTCCTGTGCCTCGTGCACGGAAACGCGCCAGTGCTCGGCGTTGGGGATCATGTCGCACATGTAGAAGTAGTACGGCAGGATGTTCGCTTCGCCTTGCAGCGCGAAGCAGAGGTCCAGCAGGTCCGCCGGGGTCGCGTTGACGCCCTTCATCAGCACACCCTGGTTCCGCACGTCACGGACGCCGACGTCGAGCGCGGTCCGGGCGGCTTCGGCGACCAATGGGGTGACCGACTGGGCGTGGTTGACGTGGGTGTGGATGGCGAGGTTGATGCCGCGGCGCTGGGCGGTGCCGGCGACGCGTTCGAGGCCTTCGACGACCTTCGGCTGGATCCAGTGCTGCGGCAGGGCGGCGAGCGCCTTGGTGGCGAGCCGGATGTCGCGGACGGTGTCGATGTCCATCAGCCGCATCAGGAACGACTCCAGCTGCGGCCACGGCACGTTGGCGACGTCGCCGCCGGAGACCACGACGTCACGTACGCCGGGGGTCTTCTTCAGGTACTCGATCATCGCGTCCTGGCGGTCGACCGGCTTGAGCGAGAGCTTGTGCTTCTCGATCTGCTCGGTGGAGTTGCCGACCAGGTCCATCCGCGTGCAGTGCCCGCAGTACTGAGGACAGGTGGAGATCATCTCGGCGAGGACCTTGGTGGGGTAGCGGTGGGTCAGCCCCTCCACGACCCACATCTCGGCCTCGTGCAGTGAGTCCCGCTCGGAGTGCGGGTGACTCGGCCATTCGGTGTCGCGATCGCTGCGCACCGGGAGCATGTAGCGGCGGATGGGGTCGGCGTACCAGGCCTCGGTCACCTTCGCCGGGTCGGTGCCCGCGTTGGGCGCCATCGTGTTGATCATCTGCGGCGGCAGCAGCATCGACATCGTGGCCATCTCGCGCTGGTCGGCGAGCATGTCCTCGTAGAAGCGCTCCTCGAGCTGGTCGCCCATCAGGGCGCGCAGTTGCTTGGCGTTGCGGATGCAGTGCACCCGCTGCCACTGCGCGTCGCGCCACTGTGCCTCGGTCACGTCGTGCCAGCCGGGGAAGCGGCGCCAGTCGGGTTCGATCAGTTCGACTCGGGTGTAGTCGTAGGGCTGATCGTAGGCGGCCACCGGCGAGGTCGGTTCCTGGATCGCAGTCACTTGTACTCCTCGTCGTCGGAAACGCGTGAAAATATCCTGTCACATCGTTCGGACGACGTAAATATTCCTGTCTTGCCCGGAGTGTCAGGCGGACACTGCCTCCTGGTTCGAACGGGCTCGAAGATGTTCGAGGGCAGCGATTCCGGCGATCAGCGCGGCGGCGAGGAGGAGCAGGCCGGCCGAATAGCCGAGGTGATGAACCGCTTCGAGCCGGGTCGGTGACGCGTTTTGCTCACGGACGCCGACCGCGGTCATCACCCCGGCGCCGCCGAACACCAGCACCGAAGCCAACGGTCCGAGCACGGGCACGACGACACCGTCCTCGGCGAGACGAGGACCGGTCGTGATGATCGCCGCGACGACGGTGGCACACAGCAACGCCAGCAGCAGCGCGCCGGGAATCACCGCGTTGTGGTCGATCAGTTTCTCCGGCACCCCGCCGGTCCCCAGATCCAGGATGAACAGCACGAGCGCGGACACCACAGCCCCGCCGACCGCGAACTGCACCCGCCGGCGTGACACTCCCACCACGCAGCCGGCGGCGACACCCGCCACGGCCGCCAGCCAGCTCAGCACCGGCTGGAACGCCACCGAGTACACCGCCAGTAAGAGCGGCGCCATCGCGCCGACCTGCACACTCGCCGACGTCGCGGCGGCGAAGAACGCCCGCGAACCGGCGATCGCGCACGCGACGACCCCGCCGACGAGCACGATCAGCCCACCGATGGCCACGACGACGTCCGGATGCCTGCCGATCGATTCGACCGGCAGCTCGAGGACCTCGCTGATCTTCACCACGTCCACCGCCTGCAACGCCATGGGCAGCAGGACCGCCATGATCGCGGCGGCCGCGAACCGGGGCGTCAGCGGACGCGACTCCGGCCATTCCGGATCCCGCGCACGAACACCACGAGTGACGACGGCGAGCACCGCTCCGGCAACGCTCAACGCGGTGAGGATCAAATGCCAGGCCAGACCACCTGTCGCGAGCATCAGCCACGACGCGCCCGCCAGGCTCGCGGCGAACAACTGCGTCCCGACCGTGAGCCCGATCAGCACGAGTCCTGCCGTGCGAGCGCCTCGCCGCCAGAGTTCCTGCGCGGCGGCGAGCACGGCCAGCAGCACCACCGGTGGCCCGGCCGGCGCGATGATCGACAGCGACGGATGCGCACCCAGGTCCGGGAACAGATGCACGAGGGCGGTCGGCAGGGACAGGACGACACCCGCCACCAGCAGCCACGGCCACCATCGCGTCAAGAACACCGCGGCGAGCACCGCGACCAGCGGCACCAAGGAGACCGCCACCAGATCGGCAGGCCAGGCTCGCGGTGCGGCCAGCGCGATCAGCGGCCGCAGGATCGAGGTGTCGCGAACGGCGGTGAAAGCGACCACCGCCCCGAGCCCCAAGGCAGCCGACAAGGTGGTCCCGACGACGGATCGATCAGCTCCCCAGCTCATTTCATCGACCCTAACCACGTCGTGATCATCCGCACGCTGCAAACTCGGAAGGGTGACCAACGCGCGAACCACGCTCCTGCTCGGCGGGCGCATCTACAGCCCTTCGGCCCCCGACGCCACCGCCATGGCGATCACGGACGGCACTGTCGTCTGGGTGGGCCAGGACGGCCCGGCCAAAGCACTGCATCCCGACGCCGAGGTGATCGCCCTCGACGGCGCCTTCGTCGCCCCTGCCTTCGTCGACGCGCACGTCCACGCCACCGCGACCGGTCTGCACCTCACCGGGCTCAACCTCGCGAACATCCGCAGCGCCAGTGAACTGCTCGCCGCGGTCCGCGACGCAGCCCGGCCCGGCCAGGTGCTGGTCGCGCACGGCTGGGACGAGTCACGCTGGACCGACGCCAGACTGCCCAGCCGCGCGGAGATCGACGAGGTCGCGAACGGGACTCCGGTGTACCTGAGCCGGGTTGACGTGCATTCCGCGCTCGTCTCCAGCGCACTGGTCGCACTCGCCGCCGGGGTGCACGACGCGCCGGGCTGGTCGCCCGACGGGCCGTTGACCCGCGACGCGCACCACCGCGTCCGTGCCGCGATGCGTGAGGCGATCACCCCGCAGCAGCGGCGCGAGGCCCAGCGCGCTTTTCTCGCCGAGGCCGCCGCTCGAGGAGTCGTCAGCGTCCACGAATGCGCGGGCCCCGACATCTCCGGCACCGAAGACCTCACCGACCTGCTCGCACTCGCCACGGAACCGGGGCTCCCGGAGGTCGTCGGCTACTGGGGTGAGCGCGGCGGCGTCGACACCGCCCGCGCGCTGGGCGCCAGGGGGGTCGCGGGTGACCTGTTCGTCGACGGCGCGCTCGGCTCCCGCACCGCCGCGCTGCACGAGCCGTACGCGGACGCCCACGGCACCTCCGGGACGCTTTACCTCGACGCCCCCGCGATCGCCGAGCACATCAGCGCCTGCACCGAAGCCGAGCTCCAGGCCGGTTTCCACGTCATCGGCGATGCCGCCGTCGCCGAAGTCGTGGAAGGATTCCGGCTCGCGGAGAAGACTGTCGGCAGGCGGGCGCTGGCCGCCCGGCACCACCGGCTCGAACACGTCGAGATGATCGACACCGAGCAGGCGCGGGAACTCGCGGGCTGGGGCGTCGTCGCGTCGGTCCAGCCGCAGTTCGACGCGGAATGGGGCGGCCCGCACGGCATGTACGTCGACCGCCTCGGCGCCGATCGGGCTCCGAAGCTCAATCCCTTCGCCGCCATGGCCTCCGAAGGGCTCCTGCTCGCCTTCGGCTCCGACGCTCCCGTCACCCCGGTCGACCCGTGGGCCACGGTCCACGCCGGTACCTACCACCGCACGCCCGGATCGGGACTGTCCGCTCGCGCGTCCTTCACCGCCCACACCCGCGCCGGTCACCGTGCCGCCGGGGTCAACGACGGCGTCACCGGCAGCCTGGTCCCGGGGGCTCCCGCGCATTACGCGATCTGGGACGCCACGGACCTGGTCGTCGCGACCCCGGACTCACGGGTTCAGCGCTGGTCGACCGACCCACGCGCGGGCGTGCCGCCGCTGCCGAACCTGGCCGAAGGGGCGACACTGCCCCGCTGCCTGCGCACGGTCCGCGACGGGCAGGTCATCCACGATGTGTTCACCCGGACGGCCTAGGGTTCAGGAGTGTCCTCGACCGTGACGAACCCGGACCCCGAAGCAGCGCCCCGGAAGCGGTTCTCCCGCGCCTGGCTCCTGCGTTTCCTCGTCGCCGCGGCGTCGGGTTTCACCCTGTATCTGAGTTTCGCGCCGCGGCCGCTGTGGTGGCTCGCGCCGCTGGCGTTCACCGGCTTCGCGCTGGTGGTGCACGGGCGCAGATTCCGGGGCGCGTTCGGCTACGCGTTCGTGTTCGGGATGGGGTTCTTCCTGCCCCTGCTGACGTGGCTGCTGGACTTCCTCGGCCCGGACTTCGGGCCGTGGCCGTGGCTCGGGCTGGCGATGGCGCTGTCGGTGTACCTCGGGTTCGGCGGTGCTTTCGCCACCGTGGTCTGGAGGCTGCCGCTGGGACCGCTGTGGGCGGCGCTGGTGATCATCGCGCTGGAGACACCGCGGACCTGGTTCCCGTTCGGCGGTTTCCCGTGGGGCCGCGTGGCGTTCAGCCAGCCCGAGGGCGCTTTCGTCTCGCTGGCTTCGATCGGTGGCGCTCCGCTCGTCGGTCTCGCCGTCGTGCTGACCGGGTTCGGGATCGCGGCGCTCTGCCTGCGGCTCAAGGGCACCGACCCGCGACGTTCCCTGGTGGCCGCGTCGGTGCTGACGCTGGTGCCGGTGGTGGCCGGGCTCGCCGTGTGGCCGACGATCGGAACCGAGGCGCAGGACGGCGAACTCACCGTCGCCACGGTGCAGGGCAACGCCCCCGACATCGGCCTGGCGCTGGAAGGCCGCCGAGACGAGCTCCGGAGCAACCACCTCGCCGAAAGCGCCCGGCTCCTCGAAAAGCTCAAGGCGGACAACACCAAGGTCGACCTGCTGATCTGGCCGGAAACCGCGATGGCCATGCGCACCGGGGACGCCGGCGTCGACCAGATGGTCCGCGACTTCGGCAAGCAGGCGATCATCGGCGCGCTGGTCCGGCTGCCCGACGGTACGGCGCAGAACTCCGCGCTCGTCTGGGATCCGGTCACCGGACCGGGCCAGCGCTACGCCAAACAGCAGCTCGTCCCGTTCGGGGAGTACGTGCCCGCCCGCGAAGTCGCGAAGCTGGTCACACCGTTCGTCGACAGTGTCGCGAACATGACGCCGGGCGACGGTGCCAACGCCGCGCTCTCGGTCGCGGGGACCAAGGTCGGCGTCTTCATCTGCTACGAGACCGCGTTCGACTACCCGGCCCGCGAATCGGTCGCCGACGGCGCGGAACTGCTCGTCGTGCCGACCAACAACGCTTGGTACGGCCCGGGGGAGATGAGCTACCAGCAGCTGGCGATGTCGCGGCTGCGAGCGGTCGAGCATGGCCGGTCCGTGGTCGTCTCGGCCACCAGCGGAGTCAGCGCGATCGTCGCCCCTGACGGTTCGATCACGGCCTCCACCAGCCTGTTCACCGCAGACTCCCTGGTGGGGCGCGTACCGCTGAGGCAGCAGACTACGCTGTCGGATCTACTCGGTGTAACTACGGAGTACGGGCTGCTGGCCCTGGCGATCGCCGGGGTTACCGGCGGGTACGTGATCCGTTTCCGCACCCGGCGCGCGAGCGCCGCCAAGGCAACGAGGGAAGCGGCGGGCTGACCCGCCGGAACACGGAGGAAAAGCGGATGGCGCAGGCGCCACGGGGGGCCCAGGGAATCGACCCGGTGCTGGTGGTGGTCCCGACGTACAACGAGCGGGACAACATCGGCCCGATCCTGGAACGCCTGCTCAAGGCTCTCCCGGACGTGAACGCTCTCGTCGTCGACGACGGCAGCCCCGACGGGACCGGCGACGTCGCCGACGAGCTCGCGAAGGCCGACGAGCGGATCCAGGTCATGCACCGGACCGAGAAGGCCGGCTTGGGTGCCGCGTACGTCGCGGGGTTCCGCTGGGGCCTCGCCCGTGATTACGCGACCATCGTCGAGATGGACGCCGACGGCTCGCACGCGCCGGAGGATCTTCCCCGGGTCCTGGCGGCCCTCGAGGACGCGGACCTGTCCATCGGCTCCCGCTACGTTCCGGGCGGCAGCACGGTGAACTGGCCGTTCCAGCGCAAGGCGCTGTCGTGGGTGGCGAACTTCTACGCGAGGGTCGCGCTCGGCACGAAGATCAACGACATCACCGCGGGCTTCCGCGCGTACCGTCGCACGGTGCTGGAGAAGCTCCCGCTCGACGAGATCGCCTCGCGCGGCTACTGCTTCCAGATCGACCTGGCGTTCCGCACCGCGCTCGCCGGCTTCGACGTGGTCGAGGTGCCGATCACCTTCACCGAACGTGAGGTCGGTCAGTCGAAGATGAGCGGTTCGGTCGTGCGCGAGGCGATCGTCCTGGTCGGCATGTGGGGGGTCAAGCGCCGCTGGCAGCAGCTTCGCGGCCTGGTCAAGAAGGACTGACCCCCAGCACGCTCACGCCGAGCTTCCCCAGTTCCTTCACCGTCGGTTCGTCCGGCGCCGCGTCGGTGATCACACCCGCGACGTCGGACAGCGGGAGCACGGTGAACGGCGAGGCCGCGCCGATCTTCTCCGAGCTGGCCAGCACGTAGGTGTCGGCGGCGCGTTTGGCGAGGGTGCGTTTCATCGCGGCCTCGTCCGAGTCGCCGGTGGTGAGGCCCGTCTCGGGATGCACGCCGGTGACGCCGAGGAAGAACAGGTCGGCGTTGATCCCGTCCGCCGCCTCGGCCGCGGCCGCTCCGCAGGTGACGGCGGAGTGTTTGAAGAGCCGTCCGCCGATCAGGAAGACCTCGACCTTCGGATGCGTGACGAGCGCGGCCGCGACGGTGGGACTGTGCGTGACGATGGTCGCTTCGAGGTCGACGGGGAGCGCCTTCGCCAGCGCGAGTGCGGTCGTGCCGCCGTCGAGGATGCTGGTCGATCCGAGCGGGATCAACGCTGCTGCACGTTTCGCGATGCGTTCCTTGCCCGCGACGCTGACCGCCATCCGCGTCGCGTAGTCCGCGGTGGCGGGGGAGACCGGCAGAGCGCCGCCGTAGACCCGCTGACACAGTCCGGCGTCCGCGAGTTCTCGCAGGTCACGGCGAATACTGTCCTCTGACACGCCGAGTTCGGCGGCGAGGTCCTTGGCCACGATCCGGCCTTCGGTCTTCAAGCGTTCGATCAGCAGGTCTCGTCGTTGCGCAGCCAACATATGCACATTCCTCCTTGTTCCTGCCGATTGTTGCACATTAGGCTCCGGTGCATGAGCAAACCTCTGATGATCCTCATCGCCGGCCCGTTCCGCTCCGGCACCGGCGACGACCCCGAACTGCTCGCCCGCAACCTCGCCCGGCTCGAAGAGGCCGCCTGGCCGATCTTCCGCAGCGGACACGTGCCGATGATCGGCGAATGGGTCGCACTCCCGGTGCTGCGCGGCGCAGGCGGGAAGACCGTGGCCGACCCGGTCGCGAAGGACGTCATGTACCCGACGGCCGACCGGCTGCTGCACCACTGCGACGCCGTCCTGCGCCTGCCGGGGGAGTCCACCGGTGCCGACCAGGACGTCGCCATCGCACTGTCCCGCGGCCTGGCGGTCTATCACCGCGTCGAGGACATCCCCGGGTATCAAGCCGCGTAGTTCGTGGCCGGCGCTTCTCGACTGTCCATACGCTCGGTACTGCTAGGCCGCGCTGAGCAGGGTGGTCGTGAGTGGCGTTTCGGGTTATTGAGAGGCAAGGCCAAGGTGGTGTGATCGAGTCTCCTGTCGAGCAGGGCTTTCGCGGCCCGGCCTGAACTGGCCCGCGGGAGCAGATCGCGACTTCGGCTGGAACGCCCGTTTTGGGGACTTTGCGCGGCTTTGCGAAGAGGTCGTGAGTGATAAAGATGGTTAGAACCCTCTTTGCCACTCACGACCCCACGCAGAACAGCCCATGCGGGCATGAATCGGACGCTGAATTGCCGCTAGGTGTCCCATGTGGACACGCGGGCCGCGACCGGCCCGCCGGCCAGTCCGAACCCTGCCCTCAGGGCAGCGCGGACGCTGGTCCGACCTGACCAGGGCCCTATCGGTCAAGTCGCCGCTCAAGCCGCCTGAAGTTCCGCCAGCACCGCCTTGATCGCCGGACTGGCCTCGGCGCTGCGGCGCCACGCCGCGTGCACCTCGCGCGTCGGCGGGCGCCGCAGCGGCCGGACGACGAGGCCTTCGGCCAACGGCGGGCGCGCCAGCCGCGGGATCAGCGCGAGCACTTCACCCGAGGTGACCAGAGACAGCTGCGTGGAGAAGTCGTCCACCAGATGCCGTACGTCGGGCTCCTCGGGCGAACCGGCGAACAACCGCCGGAACCACTGATGGCAGACCGTGCCCGGCGGACTGGTCACCCACGCGTGCCCGGCCAGATCCGCCCCGCCCAGTCGTGCCTCGACCCGTGCCAGCGGATGAGTCCTGGCCATGACGACGTCGCCGAGGTCGGTGTGCACCAGCCGCCGGGACAGGGCAGGCGACAACGGGGCCGGCAGGCCATCGGCGTCGTGCAGGAGGGCGAGATCGGCGGTTCCGGCATCGACGCTGTGCAGCGCCTGGTCAGGGTCCTGCTCGCTGATGTGCAGGCGAAGATCGGGATAGCGCCTCAGCAACCGAGGGTGGACAGGGGCGAGCAGCCCGCGGATACCCGTCGAGAACGCCGCCACCCGCAGGACACCACGAGGCGCACCCTCCGCGACCGACTGAGCCGCCTCGGCGCAACGCTCGAGTGCCTGGAACACCTCCAGCGAGGAGTCGACGACGGCCTGCCCGGCCGGGGTCAGCACGACTCCGCGTCCCGCCGGAGCGAGCACCGGCATCCCGATCTGGCGCTCCAGCCGCTTGATCTGCTGCGACACCGCGGAGGCGGTGAACCCCAGCTCGTCCGCGGCCCGAGCCAACGTCCCCAGTGCGGCCACCGACCTCAGCGCCCGTAACGCCCCGACCTCGATCATGAAGCCAGGCTACGCAATAAAGACCAAAAAGCATCGCTGGACCACAGGTATCGACGCCGACAGGATCAACGGCATGACCGAACCGCTCTTCGGCTCCAACCTCGTCGCCATGGTCACCCCGATGGAACCCGGCGGCGCGCTCAGCGAACCCGGCCTCACCGGCCTGGTCGACCACCTGCTCACCACCGGCTGCGACGGCATCGTCGTCGGCGGGACCACCGGCGAGTCACCCACCCTCACCGACTCCGAAGCCGCCCGGCTCGTCCGCATCGTCGCGAACCTTGCCGGCAACAGCGCCCGCGTGATCGCCGGCGTCGGCACCTACGACACCACCACGTGCATCCGGCGCGCCAAGGAAGCCGAAGCCGCCGGAGCCGACGCGCTCCTGCTCGTCTGTCCCTACTACTCCAAGCCGACCCAGGCCGGGATCGTGGCGCACTGCCTGGCGGTGGCCGACGCCACCGAACTGCCCGTGATGCTCTACGACGTCCCCGCCCGCACCGGCACGGCCATGGAAGCTGCCACCCTGATCGAACTCGCCCGCCACCCCCGGATCCGGGCCGTGAAGGACGCCAAAGGCGACCTGTTCGAAGCGATGTCCGTCATGACCCGCGCCCCGCTGGCGTACTACTGCGGTATCGACGAACTCAACCTGCCCTACCTCGCTGCCGGGGCCACCGGCCTGGTCAGTGTCGTCGGCAACGCCTTCGCCGACCGCAACGCCGAGCTCATCCAAGCCGTGCGCGGGGGAGACCTCGACACCGCGCGAGCGGTCAACGCCGCACTGCTTCCCCTCGCGGACGCGTTCATGCGCACTTCGCAGGGAGCGATCATGGCCAAGGCCGCGCTGACCGAACTCGGCGTCATTCCGCACGCGACGGTCCGGCTCCCGCTACTCGAATCGCCGCCGGAGCATCTGCTGCGGCTTCGCGATGCCCTCGCGCCCGTCGCCGCGGTCGCCTGACCCGCGCGCGCCGGATGTCAGGAAAGGGTCGTTCCTGACGTTTTACGTCCTGAACGACCCTTTCCTGACATTCCCGAGACATGACGAAGCCCCCGCGGAGGGAGGTCGCGGGGGCTTCGTCGATTCGTGGTGGGGCTAGCTACTTGTGCCGTGCGTCAGGCGGACCGGGTGGTCCTGCGTCCCTTCAGCTCGGCGAGACGTTCGTTGAGCAGATCTTCGAGCTCCGGAATCGAGCGACGCTCCAGGAGCATGTCCCAGTGCGTCCTCGGGGGCTTGACCTTCTTCTGCTCCGGCTGCCCGCCGTCCACGATCTCGGACTCGCTGCCGTGCAGCCTGCACTCCCACACCGAGGGGATCTCGGCGTCGTCGGAGAAGGGCACCTCGAACTCGTGGTTCTTGGGGCAGGCGTAGCGCACGGTGCGCCGAGGGGCGAGGTCGTGGTTGCGGTCGGTCTCGTAGCTGACCGCTCCCAGCCGGCTTCCACGGAGAACACGGTCGGCCATGATGGGGGTCCTTTCAGTCAGCTCCGGGTGGAGCCAGGGTGATGCTCACCCTATGCAACGACGAAGACGGCCAGAGGATTCCCTGAACACCATGTCCTTGCTCACGATGAGCTGTGTCACCCGGTGGCAACAGCTTCTCCTAGTAGGAGTGATTTCGCGCTCTGGCGTGACGTCAATACGGCCATCTTGGTGCGGATATCCCCCAGATGGGCTAGTAGTACGCCTGTCACGTCAACCGTAACTGACCGTGTTGGGCTGAGGAGGGCCCCAGGTCACCCAGTCGAAAGTGTCGACGGCACAATACCTGATAACGGACAGTGTTCATGTCGCCCTCGGAACGTGATGCCGGTGAAGTTTCAACTAGCGACTGCTCGGTATCCGCCACCACGACGGTGTCCCCGGCCCGCAGAACCTCACCGTCGGCCACCCTCGCGTTGAACCGTCCCGTCTGCCCACACCAGCACAGCACCTCGACCTGAACCGGCTGCAACTCGTCCGCCAGCTCGAACAACCGCGCCGCCCCCGGGAACAGCACACTCCGGAAATCCGTCGCGATCCCGAAGCAGTACACGTCGATCTGGACGTCATCGGCCAGTTCAGCCAACTGATCCACCTGATCGGGCGACAAGAACTGAGCTTCGTCGACGATCAAGTAGTCCACGTGCCGACCGGCCGCCCACTGCTCACGCACCAGCAACCGCAGGTCGGTCTCGTTCCCCACCTCGATCGCCTTGCGCGTCAACCCGATCCGGCTGGTGATCTGCGGCTCACCGGACCGGTCGTGCCGCACCAGCACCATCCCGCGACGACCCTGCCGCGCGTGGTTGTGGTCGATCTGCAACGCCAGCGTCGACTTCCCGCAGTCCATCGGCCCGTAACAGAACTTCAACTTCCCGACGACCGGCACACCCCGCCGTGAACCCGCCACCGGCACCGACGACAACGCGTCCGTGGGGTCCGGGCCACTCTCCTTCAGTACGGTCACGACGGTCGACCCTATCGGCACGCTCCGTCCTCACAGCACCGCCGGTGGTCGGTTACCCGCGGCCTCGATCGCCCGGCGCACCGGAACCAGCCACACGAACACGAAACCGAGCACGAAGAAGATCACCAACGCGATGATCGCCCACCGGAACGAGCCGGTGATCTGCCCGACCGCCGCGAACAACAGGGGACCGAGCCACGACGTACCCCGCTCGCCGACCACGTACAGCGAGAAGTACTGCGCGTCCTTCCCCTCGGGGATCATCTGCCCGAACAACGACCGCGACAACGCGTTCGTCCCGCCCAGCACCAGCCCGATCCCGACCGCCACCGCGTAGAACTGCAACGGCTGACCGGCCTCGATGAAGAACGCGAAGCACAACACGACCACCCAAGCCACCAAACTGCCCAAGATCGTCTTCTTCGCCCCGATCCTGGCCGCGATCGCCCCGTGGATCATCGCCCCGGCATACGCCAGGAACTGGATCACCAGGATCGTGACGATCAGCACCTGGGTGCTGTACTTCAGCTCGTCCTTCCCGTACTGCGCCGACACCGCCACCACCGTCGTGATCCCGTCGGTGAAGACCAGGTAGCTCCCGAGGAAGGCCAGCGTCAGCGGAAACGCCCGCGCCTCCTTGATCGTCTGCTTCAGCTCCTTGAACCCGGCCGTCAGCACCGACAGGCCACGCTCGGCCGACTTCGGCACGTGAGTCTGGGGGAGGGCCCGCACCGCCGGGACCGTGAACACCGCCCACCAGATCCCCGACGTCAGGAAGCAGATCTGGATCGCCAGACCTTCGCTCACCCCGAAGAAGTCATGCCCCATGAAAAAGCCCAGTTGCAACGCCAGCGCCAGACCACCACCGAGATACCCGAACGCCCAGCCCCTCGACGACACCGCGTCCCGCTCGTCCGGCTCCGCGATGTCCACCAGGAACGAGTAGTAGACGACCAGCGCGCCGCCGTAACCGATGTTGGCCAGGATGAACGTCCAGACGCCGACCTCCCAGTTCGTCCCCGCGATGAAGAACATCAGCGCCGACGCCACCGCGCCCAGGAACGCGAACCCGCCGAGGATCCGCCGCTTGTGCCTGCTCCGGTCCGCGATCGCGCCGGCGATCGGCAGCACCAGCACCTGCGTCACCGTCGCGATCGACAGCAGATAGCCCCACAAAGACCCCGCGGGGAAATGCAGCCCGAACAACGAGACGTCGCAGCTCTGCAACGTGCTCGAAGCTCCACTCGAATCGGTACACGGCCTGTCCCCGTTAAGGGTGAAATTCGCCTTGGCATCCGCGGACGCGATCTCACTCAAATAGAGCGCTCCGAACACCGTGATGACCGACGAATAGAACGGCGAATTGGCCCAGTCGTAGAGGTACCAAGCCCGCCACACCCGCTTGCGTTCACGGGTCACGGCCACCGTCATGCACTGCTCCTGAAGTCGAGAACGTCGAGGTCAGCGGGAGACTACTGGTGATCACGCCCGCCTGTCCGGCGCGAGTCCGGACCGTGTTCGTTTCGACGCGTGACGAACCCTTCCCGTCCATCCGCCAGACCATCGTCGGCGTGTCGCTGCCACGAACCGCGTGTGTTTCATGTGAGGCTGGTGTGCGAGCTGCGACTCTTGTGAAGCAAGTGTCCGTTATTTACTGTTCCGCTCATGAGGACCCATCGCCTTCGCACAGCACACCGCGTAGTGGCGAGAACGCTCCTGCTCGCCCTCGCCGTGACGGGCTTGCAGATCGCCACCACCGGATCCGCCGCCGCGGATCCCCACGGCTCCTACTGGGCCAAGCTCCGCATGTGTGAATCGAGCGGGCGCTACAACATCAACACCGGCAACGGCTACTACGGCGCCTACCAGTTCGACCTGCCCACCTGGCGAAGCGTCGGCGGCCAAGGACGACCCGACCAAGCCAGCCCCCGCGAACAGGACTACCGGGCCCTCTACCTCTACCGCATGCGCGGCTGGCAACCCTGGGAATGCGCCGGCAAACTCGGCTTCCGCAACGACAGCGACGGCCGCAGCAAACGCGTCCCGTCCTACGAGGACTCCGCCTACATCGGCGGGGGAGGACAGCCCGCGCCGCCACCGCCCCCCAAGCCGAAGCCCACCCCGCCCGCACCTCCCGGCGGACCCAAACCCGCCTGGCCCGGCGTCGTCTACGCCTACGGCGACTGCGCGGCACCGCTCAAGCAGTTCCAACTCCGGATGAACGCCTACGGTTACGGCTTCACCGGAACCGGCTGCTACTACGACAAGACCCGCGAAGCCGTCCTCGCCCTCCAGTGCGCCAACGGCATCAACGACTCGGGTCGCCTCGGCCCCAAGACCTGGGACGCCGCCTGGAACGGCAAACCACCCCGGTAACCACCCGCGTTTAGTCCTCTGAATGCGCTTATACCGCGTTCAGAGGACTAAACGCGAAATCAGGACGGCCAGGCGCCCCGCTCCTGAAGCACCTCACGCAGCAGATCCGGCCGATCCGTCACGATCCCGTGCACCCCCAGATCCAGCAACGTCCGCATCTCCGCCGGATCGTCCACCGTCCAGGTGTGCACCTCGAAACCACCACGCGCCGCCTGCCGCAGGAACGCCCGGTCCACCACCTTCAACCGTCCCTGCCGCACTGGCACCTGCGCCATCGCGCCCCTCGACAACGACCGCAACGACACCAGCGGCAAAAACCCGTTCGCCCACATCACCGCCACCGAACGCGGCCCCATCGCCGTCACCAGCTTCGGCCCCGCCAGCTTCCGGATCCGCGTCAACCGCGCATCGGAGAACGACGCCGCCGCGACCCGGTCATGCGCGCCGGTCCGCTCGATCGCCCGTACGAACGGCACCACGGCATGGTTCGACTTCACATCGATGTTGAACCGCGCTTCCGGCAACTCTTCGAGGACGTCCTCCAGCCGAGACAGCGGCGCCCGGCCCCCGACCTTCGCGGACTTCACCTGAGCCCACGTCTGCCGGGAGATCAATCCGGCACCGTCGGTCGTCCGGTCCAGCGACGAGTCGTGATGCACGACCACCACACCATCCGACGTCGCGTGCACATCCGTCTCGAGGTAGCGATAACCCTCCGTCACCGCCTGCTGGAAGGCGGGCAACGAGTTCTCCAGTCCTTCCAGGTCACCGAGGTGCCAGCCCCGGTGGGCGAAGGCACGCGGGACCGGGTCGGCGAGGTACGGAAACAGTGTCGGCACCCCACTAGTGTGCACTTCCGTCGTGGCCCCGGCGTAAGCGTCCGATGGCCAGCTAGGGTCTGCTTCGTGAGGGAAGTGGCCGAACACCTGAAGACGTCCCCCGAAGAGGTGTCCGAGCTGCGTCGCGCCGGGGCACCCAAACACTGCGGATGGTGCGGCCGACGGCTCGAACAGGGCGGCAACGTCGGCAGACGCCGCCGCTACTGTGGGCAATCCTGTCGGCAGCGGGCCTACGAACGCCGCACCGCCTTGCAGCGCAGCGGCCTCCCGGAAGACGCCGTCGTCCTCTCCGACACCGAGATCGCCACCCTGCAAGACAGGCTCTTCCAACTCCGCTGCGCCGCCGAAGACGTCGTCACCGCGGCCGACGACGGCGCCTCCATCGCCGAACTCCGTGGCCTCGCCGGCGAGATCGCCCAGGCGGCCAAAGACCTCGAACAGCTCCGCTGACCTACACGATCCCGTCCAGCGCCCGATACGTCCGGTTGCTCGCGGCCGCCGCCCGCTGCTCCCGTCCCGTCGCCTCGATGTAGTTCTGGCTGGTCGCCAGGCTCGCGTGCCCCAGCAGGGCCATGATCTCCGACGCCGTCGCGCCGTCCTCGGCCAGCCGTGTCGCGAACGTGTGCCGCAACGCGTGCAGGTTCGCGCCGACCGGCACGCGGTCATGCAGACCCGCCCATCGATAACAGGACTTGACCAGGTACTCCAGCGCCCCGCGACCGATCGGCTCACCCGCCCGATCCCGGAGGAGGGGAGTGGAGGGGCCGAACCGCTGCTGAGGAAAACGACGGCGGCACGAGGCCAGGTACTCCTCGATGATCTTCTCCATGATCGGCTGCACCGGGATCGACCGGTCGCGGCTTCCCTTGCCGTGGACGTGCAAACGCATCTCGCCCTGGCGGCCGACCAGCGATCGCGCCGTCAGCGCCCGCATCTCCGCGGCACGAAGCCCGGCGACCAGCCCGAGCGCGATGACCAGGACGTCCCGCTCCGGCCAGGGATCCCGCGTCCGGCGCGAACCGTCCGCGGCGGCCGCGAGCAACTGCTCCGGAGTTTCCTCACCCCGCAACGGTTTCGGCGTCAATGGCGGCGTCTTCGGCCGGGCGACCGCGCCCATCGGGTTGCCCGCGAGCAGCCCGTCGGACACGCAGAAAGTGAGAAACTGGTTCCAGGTCGACCAAGCGCGCAAGACAGAACTCTTCGCGTGAGTGTCCGCGAAAGCACCGAAGGCGTCGCGGAGCGCTTGGGCGGTGAGCATCTCGACGGTGAGCTCGTCAGGGGAGCGGTCCTGCTCGCGGAGCAGAAGAGCGGTGATGCCCGCGAGGTCGCGGCGGTACGCGTCGGTGGTGTGAGGAGAATCCTTACGGGGACGACGTGCGGCGAAAAAGGCTTGCTGAGCCTCGGAAACCCTCATGGGAACCTTGTACCGCATGGCACCGACAGTCTTACACTGGGTTATATTCCGTTTCATGCATAATAGTGATTATGCATGAAACGGAGTGATGGGTCTGGAAACCCCTCGCGGGGGATCTCGGTCCATGTGCCGCTCCTGGGTGTGTCATGAGGGGTCCCCGTGGGACAAAAAACGTCTCATGGGGACCCCTCATCAC
>NZ_JBHXJK010000010.1:97710-122207 GCF_042723255.1 Amycolatopsis thailandensis | reverse complement strand
TCTGATTAACGTCAAGGCCCCCTTCCTTGCGCGGGGCGCTGGGAAGGGGGCCTTCACGTACTTCCGGGTGGAAGCTCAGGTGGCCTTGATGCCCGCGGCGGCGAAGTCGGCCTGCTGGGCCGGCTGCTGCAGGAACTGGCGGAACGTCTGCGAGGCGCGCATCTGGACCTCGTCGATGTTCTTGCCGGCGAGCCCGACGAGCGGGTAGTCGGCCGAGCGTGCCGTCGCGACCGACTGGGCGGGCGAACCGACCAGCTCGGGCTTCGCGGTGTTCAGCTCGGTGACCCAGTAGGAGGACTCGGGGATCCAGGCGGCGGGAAGGCCGCCGATGGCGTCCAGGTTCGTCCGGCCGACGAGACCGTCGAGCACGGCCCCGGAGGACAGCGCGTCGATCTGGATGACCACGCAGTGGTCGCGGACCACGGTCGCGGCGTTGTTCCACCGCTCGGCCGCCGCGCGGACCGGCTTCTCGATGCTGGGGGTGACGACCACCCGCATCGGGGTGTCCCCGGCGACACAGGCCTTGGCCTGGGCCTCGGCGCGGGTGCTCAGCTCCCCGTCCGCCCAGTTCCAGCCGAAGACGCCGATCGCGATCAGCACCACCAGGACCACGGCGGCGATGGGCCACTTGGCGACCTTGCGCCGCGGTGCCTTCTTCCCGACGATCCGGTGCGAACCGGTCGCCTCACCGCGACCCTGAGGCCGCTTCGGCGGGTCGAGGGGATGCGGCACCGGCTCCTCGGCCACGCTGTGTCGCCCCATCGTTGTCCTTTCGAAACGTGCGCGCTCGCGCTGCGTATGCAATCAAACCGTTATCACTCTAACAGGGGAGAGTGTTACGGGGAATGCGACGACTCACAGTTGTTTTCCGCGTGTCGCGGGTGCCCTCATTAACTCGCTCAGGAGCCGTTGGCAATGCGCTATCAGGTGCTCACGCAGCGGCGTGGCCCGGCGGGCGAACCCGGCCTGCGCGCGGGCGTACTCGGCCCGGCCTTCCGGGGTCTCGATCCGCACGGGCGAGTACCCGAACGACGCCAGATCGTACGGGCTCGCCCGCATGTCGAGCTCCCGGATGTCCGCCGCCAGCTCGAAGCAGTCCCCGACCAGCTCGGCGGGGACGAACGGGTCGAGCTTGTACGCCCACTTGAAGAGGTCCATGTTGGCGTGCAGGCAGCCCGGCTGCTCGAACTCGATCTGGTTCTCCCGCTCCGGCCGCAGCGTGTTGCGCGGCCTGGCGGGCTCGGTGAAGAACCGAAAAGCGTCGAAATGCCCGCACCGGATCTCCAGCGACTCGACGACGCCGTCCGTTCCGGCCGAACCGAGCCGGAGCGGAAGTTGTGAGTGACGCACCTCATTTGCCGATTCCCGGTAAACCATTGCCCATTCATGAAGCCCGAAACAACTGAGTCTCGGTGCCCGGGACGCGGTCGCGGAAAGCAGCCCGAGGACGAATTCGGCGGTCCTGGCCCGGCCCTCGGTGAGGCCCGCCGGATCCAGCATGACGCCGTCCGGCGTCTCGACGTAGCCCTTCCGCTCCAGGAACCGCCGTGCGGACACGCCTTCGAGCACGACACCCGGCCCCGGATGCCAGCGTTCGACATGCCCGGGACGGTGCGAGTAGTAGGTGAAGAGGAAGTCGAGCACCGGATGCTTCTCGCCCCGTGCGCGGCGGCGCTGGTGCGGTGTCGTCCAGCGCCGCATCCGCGTCACGTGGTCGTCCTCCCGAGCCCGCCAAGTGGGCTCGGGAAGGACGATCGGGCCGGTCATGACATGACGTGGGTGCCGTCGCGGACAGTTCCCACGTATTCCTCGACGAGGTCCTCCAGCGCGACGACGCCGACGGCGGCCCCCGCCGGGCTCAGCGCCCGCGCCAGGTGACTTCCTTCCTTGCGCATCGCCGACAGCGCCTCGTCCAGCCGGGCGTCGGCGTGCAGTTCGGTCAGCGCCCGGGTCTTGTCCGAGGGCACCACGGTCGTCGGGTCCTCGCCGACGAGGTCGAGGATGTCCTTGACGTGGATGTAGCCCGTCAAGGTCCCGTCGTCGGTGCACACCGGGAAGCGGGAGAACCCGGTCGAGGACACCGCGCGCTCGACGTCACCCAGCGTCGGCGAGCAGGGCAGCGTGGTCAGCTGCGCCGTCGGGACCAGGACGTCGGCCACCGTCTTCTCCACCGACGACAGCGTCTTGCTCAGCCGCTGGTGTTCGGAGTGCTCCAGCAGTCCCTCGCGTCGCGACTCGCTGAGCAGCTCGGCGAGTTCGTCGGAGGTGTAGGCGGTTTCGAGCTCGTCCTTCGGTTCGACCTTGAACACCCGCAGCAGCGAGTTCGCCACGAAGTTCAGCAGCCAGATGAACGGGTTGGCGACCTTCACCCAGGCCACGTGCACCGGGACCAGCCACAGCGCCAGCCGCTCCGGTTCGGCGATCGCGAGGTTCTTCGGCACCATCTCGCCGATGAGGACGTGCAGGATGGTGATGAACGCCAGCGCGATCGCGAACGAGATCGGGTGCAACAGGACGTCGGGAATCCCGAGCACTTCGAAGAACCCCGCCAGCTGATGCGCGATGGCCGGCTCACCCAGCCGTCCCAGCAGCAGCGAGCAGATCGTGATGCCGAGCTGTGCGCCCGCGAGCATCAGCGAGACGTTCCTGCTCGCGTTGATCACGATCCTGGCGCGGGTCTTTCCCTGCTCCAGCAAGGCTTCCAGCCGGTCGCGCCGGGACGAGATCAGCGCGAACTCGGCGCCGACGAAGAACGCGTTGGCCAGCAGCAGGACCACGACGAGGAAGATGTTGAACCAGTCGCTCATCGGGCGGGCTCCTGCTCGGCGGGCACGGGGCTTTCACTGACCCGGCGTACTTCGACCTCGGCGATGCGCAGCCGGTCCATTTTGGTCACCGTGAGCCGCCAGGCGTCGAGATCGGTGGCGTCGCCGGGCGACGGGATCCGGCCGAGTCGTTCGAGGATCAGCCCGGCGATGGTCTCGTAGTCGCCGTCGGGCATCCGGAACCCGGTCTCGTCGGTGACCTCGTCGGCGCGCAGCTGCCCGGACACGAGCCAGTTGTCGGCGCCGACCTGCTGGGAGGAGGGCTCTTCCCGGTCGTCGTGCTCGTCACGGACGTCGCCGATGATCTCCTCGACGACGTCTTCCAGGGTCACCAGCCCGGCCGTGCCGCCGTACTCGTCGACGACGATCGCGAGCTGGAACCGGGAATCACGCAGCCGGTTGAGCAGCGAGTCGCCCGGCAGCGATTCGGGCACCGTCGGGATCGGCCGCATGACCGAGCCGATCCGCACCGTGGCGCGCTGCGCGACCGGGACGGTGAACGCCTGCTTGATGTGCACCGCGCCCTGCACGTCGTCGAGATCCTCGGTGTAGACCGGGAAACGCGAGAAGCCGGTGCGGCGCGAGATCTCGATGAGGTCGTAGATCGTCTCGTCCACGGTCAGGGATTCGAGCTGGACGCGCGGCGTCATCAGCTCCTCGGCCGTCCGCTCGCCGAAGCGAAGCGACTTGTCCAGCAGTTCGGCCGTCGAGGTGTCGAGCGTCCCGCTTTCGGCGCTGGAGCGGACGATCGAGCCGAGCTCCTGCGGCGAACGGGCCGACCGCAGTTCCTCCTGCGGTTCGACGCCGAACTTGCGGACCAGGAAGTTGGCGCTGTTGTTCATCAGGGTGATGAGCCAGCGGAACAGCGACGAGAACCGCGAGTGGTACCCCGCGACGGCGCGCGCGGTTTGCAGCGGCCGGGCGATCGCGAGGTTCTTCGGCATCATCTCGCCGAGGATCATCGACAGCGACGTCGCCAGGATCAGCGCGACCGCCAGCGACACGCCGTTCGCCACGCCTTCGGAGAACCCGATGGCGGTGAACAGCGGGTGCAGCAGGTCGCCGATCACCGGTTCCGCGAGGTAACCGGTGATCAGGGTGGTGATGGTGATCGCCACCTGCGCGCCGGAGAGCTGGAACGAGAGGGTGCGGTGCGCCTTCTGCACGGTGTGCGCGCGCCTGTCGCCGACTTGGCGGACGTTCGCGTCGACCGTGCTGCGCTCGAGCGCGGTGAGGGAGAACTCGGCGGCGACGGCGAGGCCGGTGCCGACGGTCAGGAGAAGGAACAGGACGATGCCGAGAACGGCCAGCAGGATTTCCATCATTTCCTGCCGGCGGGGACGGGATCGGCTAGAAGGTCCGCGGAAGAGCCGGGTGTGCCACCCGGCTCGATACTGTCACCAGGTGACTGCGCGTCGCGCACGAAAAGAGTCACTCCTCGATCGGAATCAACAGACACCGCCGCTGTACTGCGGCGATAGGACAATCTTAACGTGTTCCCCCGGTCGCGTGGGCGCGGTGCCGCCGCACGCTCTCCTCGACCAGGTCGAGGACGGGACCGAGATCGTCGCCGGGCTGGCCCATCGCGAGGTGGGAGACCAGTCCTTCGAGGACCAGTTCGAGGTACGCGGTCAGGACGTCGACATCGACGTCGTCACGCAGGATCCCGGCGTCGCGCTGGCGCAGCAGACGGCGGCGGGTCGCGGCGGTCAGCTGGTGGGACCGCTCGGCCCAGCGGGCGCGGAACTCGGGATCGGTGCGCAGCCGCCGGGAGACCTCCAGCCGCGTGCCGAGCCAGTCGGCGGGGTGCTCGCTGCGGTTCGACAGCAGCTCGCGCATCACCTGGACGAGGCCCTGTTCGGCGACGACGTCCGCCATCCGGACCGCGTCGTCCTCGGCCAAGGCCAGGAAGAGGGACTCCTTGTCCCGGAAATGGTGGAAGATGGCGCCGCGGGAAAGACCGGTGGCTTCCTCCAGCCGCCTGACAGTGGCACCCTCGTAGCCGTAGCGTGCGAAGCACACGCGAGAGCCGTCGAGGATCTGGCGCCGGCGTGCGTCGAGGTGATCCTGGCTGACCCGTGGCATCCTGGAATCCTGTCACCGGGAACCGGGTTAATGCAATCCGTACGTACGTACTGTGACCAGTTCGCGGGATGATCGATCCGTCCGGGGAACCTTGCGGCTTCGCAACACGTCCGAGCACTCGGCCGGATCGGCTGACACGCCGTCGGCCACTTGGCTACTCTTTGTCCATCACGGTGAGTGAGTGCTGAGGGGAAGGTACGGGCGTGAACATCATCGACAGTGCCGCGAGCGCGATCCAGGCCGTCTGGGGCGACCTGACCACGCCGAAGGAACCGACCGTTTACGGCGGTGGCGGCGGTGGTGGCGGCGGGTTCGAGATGAGCCCGGAGGAGCTGAAGACCGTCATCGGGCTGTGGGAAGACGAGCTGAAGAAGGTCGTCGACGACGGCGACAAGATCGACATGATCGTCGCCGACCTGATGCCGCCCGGTCAGGACGAGGCCAGCTCCAGTTACGTCGACTCGGGTATCGAGTCCGTACTCGGCCTGCAGAAGCAGAACGAGTCGATGAGGGCCTACATCGAGGGCTACATCGCGAAGCTCGAAGTCGCCCGTTCGAAGACCATGGCCACCGATCAGGCCAACACCCTGCGCACGACCTGAGGATGCCGAACGTGTTGAGGAATCGCGCCGCGGTGGCGGCGCTCGTGCTCGTTTCCGTCGCGGTCGCCGGCTGCACGGGGGAGACCCCTGGCACGCCGACGCCGACCCCGGGAACGTCGGCCACGTCGGGTTCGTCCGCCGCGCCGAATGACCCGACCGTCCCCAAGGTGAAGGTTCCGCTGGACGCCTCGGCGTACGTCGGTGACGTGTGCAAGCTGCTTCCCGCCGCCGCGGCTGCCGAACTGGGCTTCACCGCGCCCGGCGAAGCGAAGAGCGAGGGCAGCAATCCCGGTTGCAGCTGGCAGATTCGTGGCAAGGCCGACAGCCTGCTGATCATCCTCGGCAGCGGGAACCGTGAAAAGGGCATGGGCGGTCTGGCGGGCCTGCACAAGGCCAAGGAAGCCGGGCAACTGAGGTTCCTGGAGCCCGGCCCCGAGGTCGACGGCTATCCGACCGTCTATTACGGAATCCAGGACAGGCGAGCGAGTGGCAACTGCGACCTCGCGGTGGGCGTCGCCGACGATCTGGCGATCAACACCCTCGCCAAGGGCTACGACAACGAGCAGGATTCGTGCGGGAAGGCGCAGAAACTCGCGTCGGCCGTGATCAAGACACTCCAGGGGGCATGAGGGTGGACGGCAAACAGATCTACGAGAACTTCAAACAGGGCGACACCCGCAACCTGCGCAGCGCGGCCGACCGCGTCGCGGAGCTCTCGGACGCCTACGTCGAGCGCGGGATGGCCATCAAGGGGCTGCAGTCGCGGATGACGTCTTCCTGGACGGGTTCCGCGGCCGACGCGGCGAACGCCGGCGCGGGCCCGCTCGAACAGGCCTTCAAGGAAACGGCGGACCCGCTGTTCACCACGAAGGCCTCGGTCATGACACAGGCCGACAGCTTCGACGACTCCGGATCGTCCGTCGTCCCGGTGCCGCCGAAGCCGGACAAGCCCAACCCCTGGACCACCGGCCTCAAGGGCGCGATCCCGATCGCCGGGCCGTTCATGGTCAACAACGACATCAAGAACTACCAAGAAGGCGTCGCGAAGCACGAGGCAGCGAACCAGAACAACGTGCGCGTGATGGACCAGTACGACTCGGTCACCAGCAGCACGCGCTCCAGCCTGCCGACCGACTACGGCGTGCTGAAGAACGACGGCGCGAACGTCAGCGTCAAGGTCGGCGGCGGTCCGCCGCCGATCAAGCCGCCGCCCGTCATCCCGCCGGTGAAGCCGGGCCGCAACGGTGGCGGCGACGACAACGACGGCACCGACACCAGCGGCACCGACAGCAACGGGACCAACCAGAACCAGAACAAGCCGGGCGGCGACCACAACCAGACCAAGCCGGGCTCGACCGACGATCGTCCGGTGCCCCCGAAGGACCGGACGAATCCCCCGGACATCACCACGCCCACGAGGAAGCCGGGTCCCGGGGACACGACGCTCCCGTCCGGCGGTGGCCGCGGCAAGCCCGGCGGCGGAACCACCGAGATCCCGGGCCGGAACCCCGGACGCGGCACCGGTGACCTGGACGACGTCATCGGCCTGCCGAACGGCACCGGCCAGAACTACGGCCCCGGTGGCGGCGGGCCCAACCAGCCCGGTGGCGGCGGTGGACGCAACGTCCCCGGGCCCAACAGCGCCGCGGGCAGGCTTCTCGGCGGCGAAGGCGGCACCGGAGGCCGCGCGGGTGGTCCCGGCGGACCCGGTTCCGGCGGTCTCGGCGGTGGCCGTGGCTCCGGTATGGGTGGCCTCGGCGGCGGCATGGGCGGCGCCGACCACCTCGCCGGTGGCCGTGGCGCGGCGGGCCGCGGTGGCGGTCAGATGGGCCCGATGGGAGCCGGTGGCAGGCGTGCCGACGGCGACGAGGACGACGAGCACCAGCGTCCCGACTACCTGATCGAGGCCGACCCCGACGCGATCTTCGGCACCGACCAGCGCACCAGCCCGCCGGTCATCGGCGAGTAGCGGATGACCGTCAGAACAGGCCGGGTGGACGTCCCGGTCGAAGCCTTGGCCGTGCTCGCCGAACGCGAACGCGTCGGCGACCTGCACATCACGCTGCGCCCCGAACCGCGCTGGCTGTCCAGGACGGCCCGCGCGGAGGCGGACAAGCGAGTGGAAGCCGCGCTGGCGCAAGCCGGGCTGCTGGACTCGAGCGGCCGCGCGTCGGTCGATTTCCTGGACTGGCTCCCGGTGCTCACGAAACCGGCCATCGAGTACTACGGCTGGGTGAACACCGGCGGTGAGACGTACGGCCTCCTCGCCGCCTCGCTGGGATTGCAGGCGGTGCTGGCGGTGTCGTCCGGCGATTGGGTCGGGCTTCAGGAGATCGACCGGCGGCGGTTGCCCGAGACGCTGATCGAGCAGCTGCCGCCCGTTCCCGCGGGCGGCGGCAGGCTGCGCACGATCCGCGCGTACGAGCTCGAAGAGGCGGCCCGGCGCGGCCCGGACACCCATTCGCTGCCGCCGGTGATCGCCGACATCGTCAGTCTCGTGCAACGGCCGGTCCAGGGGAGCGGTGAGCTCTACGTCGGCAAGCGGGACGAAGTCGGCAGGCACGTCGCCGTCGAGGATCCGCTCCACTTCGCCGACACGGACTGGGGCCGGTACCTGAGCTACACGACCGGGCAAGGCAATGACGCGGTGGTCCACATCGGACCCGCCGGGCAGCCGGAGCTCGCGGACGCCCTCCGGCACATCACCGGCACCCTGGGCGGCTAGGCCGTCACCAGGGGAAGTCCGCCTGGACGGCGGCCGAGATCGGCCCGAGGTCGCTGACCAGACGGTCGAGATCGCCGCTGTCCAGGACGTCGTACGGTGCTTCCGCGAGCCGGTCGGTCATCGCCTCGACGCGCTCTTTCGCGGCCCGGCCGCCGGCGGTGAGCCGGCCGTCGGCCCCGACGAGGCCGCGGTCGCGCATCCCGTCGACGACCGCGGTCAGCTGTGCGGCGGGCAGGTGGCTGACCCGGCCGAACTCGTGCGCGGGCATGTCGATGGACAGGGCGTGGAGGACGTGGGCCTCGGTGCCGCCGATGCCTTCGGCCACCAGGGCGACGATGTGGCCGTCGCCGCGATGCTCGCGCAGCAGCGTGGCGGCGTGCCACAGGCGGGCGAGGGGTTCCCGCGGAATCGGGAGCGTGCGGAGGGCGGCGTAAAGGGCGCGTCCCTCCACGGGGGCGCTGATCGCGGCTTTCGACAGGAGGTCGGCGGCGCGTTCGACACCGGGGGAGTCGGCGAGATCGCCGAGGATCCGCCGCAGCCCCGCGACGCATCCCCGCTCGCGGGCGGCCAGCGCCGCCTCGGGCGTGGTCAGCTCCCAGACCTTCGGGATGTGGCGCGCCACCTCGCCCGGGGCGAAGTTGTAGAAGACCGCGTGGATCACCTCGGCGGGCACCGACGGGCCGAACGGCGCGGCGCGGCCGGCGAAGTAGGCGTCCCACTGGTTGCGCAGGCCGAGCGCGATCAGGGCCTGGTCCGACTCGTCGGCGAGATAGGGCACGAGACCGAGGGGCTCGATCAGGTCGTACATGCGGCGGGCTACGGGTTCCGGGTGCGACATCTCATCCCCTGTGGTTCGCGGCGGCGCCCTCGTGGCGGTCGCTCACCTTCTCCACGAACGGCTCATGCCGGATCCGACACCCGCGCCCCAAGATTTTCGAGAGGGCCAGGTCGTGAGTGGCGATTCGTGGTCGCGTGATCCGAGCGTGGAGGAATCGGAACGTTCAACCAACCCGGATCGCCACTCACCGTCGCACGACAAAACCCCGCGCACTGGGGTCCTTCCGCCGCTATTGTGACAGTGCTGTTGTATTTCTGGCGGGTCTGGAGGACGAGAACGTGACACGGCTTTATCCGGAAATCGAACCGTACGACCACGGGATGCTCGACGTCGGCGACGGGCACCTCGTGTACTGGGAGGTCTGCGGGAACCCCGACGGCAAACCCGCCCTCACTCTGCACGGCGGCCCGGGAACCGGGTGCAGTGCGGGTCTGCGCCGCTACTTCGACCCGGCCAAGTACCGCGTCGTGCTGTTCGACCAGCGCGGCTGTGGCCGGAGCACGCCGCACGCGGGGGAGCCCGAGACGGACCTCTCGGCGAACACCACCGACCACCTGGTCGCCGACATGGAGCGGCTTCGCGAACATCTGGGCATCGAGAAGTGGCTGCTCTTCGGTGGCTCCTGGGGCTCGGTGCTCGCGCTGGTCTACGCCGAGCGGCATCCGGACCGCGTCTCGGAGATGGTCTTGATGGGCTTGGCCACCGGGCGCCGGAGCGAGACCGACCTGCTCACCCGTGGCCTCGGCGGGGTCTTCCCCGAGGCTTGGGCGAAATTCCGTGACGGCGTTCCGGCGGAGGACCGCGACGGCGATCTGGCGGCGGCCTACCTCAAGCTGCTGATGAATCCGGATCCGGCGGTGCACGGGAAGGCGGCGGCCGACTGGTGCGCCTGGGAGGACGCGATCATCCCGACTTCCCCGCCGTACAAGAGTTTCGAGACGGCGAAGTTCCGGCTCGCCTTCGCCCGGCTGGTCACGCACTACTGGAGCCAGGGGTCCTTTTTGGACGAAGGCGTGGTCCTGCGGGAGGCCAAGACGCTGGCGCACATCCCGGCCGTGCTCGCCGAGGGCTGTCTCGACCTGAGCAACCTCATCGGGACTCCGTGGGAACTGGCGCACGCCTGGCCGGGCAGCGAACTGGTCGTGATCGACGAGGTCGGCCACAGCACCCAGGACGAGCCGATGCGGGAAGTCCTTATCGGCGCTACAGACCGCTTCGCCTCCTGAAGCAATCGAGGGCGCGTGAAGGCCCCTTCCCGCGGCTGGTCACCTAATTGGGCCGAAGACAAAGGTGCTGTGCGAGCCAGCTCGCGCGTCCGCAGGGCGTCGCGAAAGCCACTTTCGGGACGTCTGATGTCCTGAAAG
Organism: Amycolatopsis thailandensis; assembly: GCF_042723255.1. Taxonomy (NCBI): domain Bacteria; kingdom Bacillati; phylum Actinomycetota; class Actinomycetes; order Pseudonocardiales; family Pseudonocardiaceae; genus Amycolatopsis; species Amycolatopsis thailandensis. The sequence goes on along the minus strand of NZ_JBHXJK010000010.1, from coordinate 111,768 downwards.
TGGCTTTCGCGACGTCGGATCCTGCTGGGGCGCGCGTCGGGTCGAGCTTCGGCACCGCCTGCCTCGTAGGTGCCGTACCGAACGTCAAGGCAGTACGTCACGAGCGCCACGTTCGAGACGGTGAGCGTCCCAAGCGTGGCGCTCGTGACGTGCCATCCGCCCGGCACGACACGTTCGACCTCATCAAGACCATGGCCGAGGGAAGGGCGCCGTCACGTTCGAACCGGTCAGGGAATCACCAGAACGGGCGCGGACTCCGGGGCGGTGGCGGCGTCCGAACGGGTGGTTTCGGCGAGCCGCAGGCCGGTGGTACGCGGCGCGATCCGGTCGAGGTTCCACGAACTCAGCAGCAGCGCCACCTTCGCCCGCATCTCCGTCCGCAGCCGCTGGAACGAGTCGGCGGGATCGGCGCCGACCTCGCCGAGCAGGAGCCACCATGCCCATGCCGCCGCACCCGCGTTGGCGACGAAGTCCGGGATCACCGGGATGCCACGAGCCGCGAGGCCCGCTTCGGCGTCAGGGGTGGTCGCCGCGTTGGCCGCTTCGATGACGACCTTCGCCTTGACCACGCCCTGGTTCCCGGCGCGCAGTGCGTAGGAGATCGCTGCCGGGACGAAGATGTCGGCGTCCGTCGCCACGATCTCGTCGCGGGGGAGCAGCTGAACGTCGGCGGGGAGCCGGCTCCGGTCGATCTCGCCGTACTCGTCACGCAGGTCCAGCAGCGCCGGGACGTCCAGGCCCTCGGGCCGGTACAGCGTCCCCGCGGCGTCGGCCACCGCGACGATCTTCATCCCGGCCTCGTGCAGGTACCAGGCCGCGCCGCCGCCCATCGTGCCGATGCCCTGGACGGCGACCGTGGTCTTCCCGGCCTGCCACTCCCACGCGTCGGCGACCCCGAGACAGGCCTGCGCGACGCCGTAGCCGCCGATGACGTCGCCGAGCAGGAGCCCGCCGGGGACCGGGGTGCCCAACCCGGCCTGCACCCGCCGAAGGGTGTGCGCCGGATCGGCCGAACGGCGGATGGCGGCGTGGTACGACTGTTCGAGCCCCAGCTTCGCGAACACCTCGTCGATCAGGTGCTGCGGTACGCCGAGATCCTCGGCGGTCACCCAGTGGTTGTCGATCCACGGCCGCAGGAACGCGCAGAACCGTTCCAGCACACCGAAAGCGCGTTCGTCCTTCGGATCGAAGTCGATACCGCCCTTGGCCCCGCCGACCGGCAGGCCGAAGGTCGCGGTCTTGTTCGCCATCCCCCTCGCCAGGTCCTCGACCTCCGTCATCGTGCAGCCCGCGCGCATCCGGGTCCCGCCGGTCGCGATACCGGAGACCAGGCTGTGCACTACGAGAAAGCCGGTGGCGCCGGTGACGGGGTCGGTCCAGATGAGCCTCATCAGCGGTTCGGCGTTCCTCGCGGCCATGCGGCCACCTCCTTCGGGATTCGGGGTCGTCCTGTGCCACTTCCGAGGGTGCGCCCGGGCGGGCGCGGGCGTCCATTTACCGAATCTGAACGATGGTGTGCAGAAAAACTGGTGTAACGCCGCCCGACGCGTCATCCGGCAACCGCCACGCCGCCCGATTACGTTGGGGGTATGGAGCTTTCGTTGCACCGCTTGCGGATGCTCCGCGAGCTGAGCCGGCGCGGCACCGTGACGGCGGCCGCGGCTTCGCTGCATTACACCGCTTCGGCGGTTTCGCAGCAGTTGGCGCAGCTGGAGCGGGACGTGGGCGTGAAGCTGTTCGAGCGATTCGGCAGACGGGTGCAGCTGACCGAACTGGGGCTGCTGCTCACCGAGCACGCCGAGGAGATCCTGGGGTCGGTGGAGCGGGCGACGCTGGCACTGGAGGAGGCACAGGAGACCGTTTCGGTCCGGCTCATGGCGGGGGTGTGGGCGTCGGTCGCTTCGGGGCTGCTGCCGCACGCGCTGGCCGCGCTGGCGGGCGAGCATCCGGGGATCGAGGTCCGGACCCGTGAGCTGGCGCCCGAGGACACCGCCGACGCCGTCCGGGACGGCGAACTGGACCTTTCGTTCGTGATCGACTATTCCGACGCGCCGATGCCGTGGGACGCCGGGCTGGAGCGCGCGGTGATCGCGGTCGAACGGCTGCACGCCGCGGTGCCCGCCGGCGCCGTTCCCGCGGGCAGCGCGTCCTTGCCCGAACTGGCCGAGCACCCGTGGATCCTCGCCAGCCCGAAGAGCCACTTCGGCCGCGCGGTGCGCACCGCGTGTCACCGCCACGGATTCGAGCCCAAGATCAACCACGAGGTCGAGGAGCAGTCGACGGCGATGGCGATGGTCCGGGCGGGGCTCGGGGTGACCCTCGTTTCGGATCTCGGTCTGGGGCTCCGGCCGCCGGGGATCGACGTCGTCGCGTTGACCACACCATTGCTCCGAACGGTTTCGATCGCCTACCGGAGGACCACGTCGCGACGGCCTGCTCTGCAGCTGGTGATCGGGGCGGTTCGCGACGCGGCCGCGGCCCTGGGCCTGGGGACCGAGCCCGCTTTGCCCTGATTCGCCCGGTCCTAAAAGGTGGTCCGCCCATCCTGCCCGGCAAGAACGCACCTGAATTTGTCGGACCCCGCGTGTAGCGTCCGAAGTCAAGGTTTCTCAGTTATCGGACAACCGACTGGACGGCGGAAAGATGACTACTGTTCATGATTTCCCCGAGAAGTCCGGGAGCGCGTCGAACGCGACGGCGAAGGTCCTCTCGGACCGCGCCGAGGGCGAGGCGTATGTGGCTTCCGTGTGCTTCAAGCACGGGCCACCGAGACTCCTCGGCGTAGAGCTGGAATTCACCGTGCACTACGCCGACGAGCCCGCCCGGCCTCTCGATCCCGACGATCTCGCCACCGCGCTCGGCCCGCACACCCCGCGGACACTGCGCCCCGACAGCCCCGCCCTCCCCCTTCCGGCAGGTTCACCGCTGAGCCTCGAGCCCGGATGTCAGGTGGAGATCTCCGCTCAACCACAGACCACGCTGCGTCACCTGGACGCCGTCGTCTCGGCCGATCTGGCCCACCTCGAAACCCTTCTCGCCACCCGAGGCCTGTACCTGGGTGACACCGGGATAGACAGGCATCGCGCTCCCGCCCGCAAACTGGGCACACCGCGCTACGCCGCCATGGAACGCCGCTTCGCCCCGATGGGCGACGGGGGCGCGACGATGATGTGCAGCACCGCGGGCCTGCAGGTCTGTGTGGACACCGGTGAGGCGAGCGATCTGGCCGATCGCTGGGCCGCCGTCCACGCGCTCGGCCCGCCGTTGCTCGCCACCTTCGCCAACTCCCGGATCCACGCCGGACGCGACACCGGCCACGCGTCCGCGCGCTGGCTGGCCGTGATGGACACCGAAAAGGTCCGGACCCGGTCGGCGGAACCGACCGGGGATCCGGCGGGGGAGTGGGCACGCAGGATCCTGGACACCCCGCTGATGGTCCTTCCCGGTGGCGACGGCCGCTGGGACGCGCCCGATTCCCTGACGTTCGCCGACTGGATCGACGGACGGGGCGAGAGCGCCGGACTCGGCAAGCCGACCGAGGACGATCTGGCCTATCACCTGACGACCTTCTTCACCCCGGTCCGTCCACAGGGGTATCTGGAGATCCGGTACCTGGACGCCCAGCCCGCCGCCCGGTGGCTGCACCCGGTGGCACTGCTGGCCGCACTGCTCGCGCGCCCGTCCACAGTGGACAAAGTGCTCGAACTGTGCGAACCGGTCCTGGGCAGATGGGAGTGCGCGGCCCGGTTCGGCCTGGCCGACCGGACGATCGCCACTGTCGCGAGGGAGGTGGTGGACCTCGGTTGTGCCGAACTCGGCATGACCGGTCTGCCGCCGGAGACCATCACCGAGATCAGCGAGGGTGTGCAGTCCCTCGTGCGCGGTTCGAGGAGCCACCAGTCATGAGCGTGGAAAGCACCGAGACCAACCCGCTTCGCGCGCTGAGCCCGCAAGACCTGCGGGCTCACGCGGCCGAAGCGCTCACCAGGGCCCGCGAGCGCAGTGACGCGCTCACCGCCGTCGACGACGAAGAGCTGGTCCGCCAGCATTCGAAACTGATGTCGCCGCTGGTCTGGGACCTCGCGCACATCGGCAGCCAGGAGGAGCTCTGGCTGGTCCGTGACGTCGGCGGCCGCGAGGCGCTCCGGCCGGACATCGACGACATCTACGACGCGTTCCAGCACGCCCGCGCGGACCGTCCGGAGCTGCCGTTGCTGGGCCCGGAAGAGGCACGCAAGTACGTCCGGGAGGTCCGGGAGAAATCCTTCGACATCCTGGAAAAGGTTCCGCTGCAAGGCAGGCGGCTCACCGAGGACGCCTTCGCCTTCGGCATGATCACCCAGCACGAGCAGCAGCACGACGAGACGATGCTGGCCACCCATCAGCTCCGCAAGGGCGATCCGGTGCTGCACGCGCCCGTCCCGCCGTCGGCGCGATCCGGGCGGTTGCCCGCGGAGGTGTTCGTGCCCGGCGGTGCCTTCACCATGGGCACCTCCGCCGAACCGTGGGCGCTGGACAACGAGCGTCCGGCGCACGAGGTCGTGGTGGAGGCGTTCTTCATCGACACCACGCCGGTCACCTGCGGGGCGTACAGCGAGTTCCTCGACTCCGGGGGTTACGAAGACCCGAAGTGGTGGAGCGAACGAGGCTGGGCGTATCGCAGCGAGCACGGCATCCACGCGCCGCGCTTCTGGAATCGGGAACAGGACGGCTGGTGGCGGACACGGTTCGGCGTCCACGAGAAGGTGCCTTCCGCGGAACCCGTCGTCCACGTGTCCTTCCACGAGGCCGAGGCGTACGCCGCCTGGGCCGGACGGCGGCTGCCGACGGAAGCGGAGTGGGAGAAGGCCGCCCGGTTCGACCCGGCGACCGGCCGTTCGCGCCGGTTCCCCTGGGGCGACGAGGAACCCGCGCCCGAGCACGCCAACCTCGGGCAGCGGCATCTGCGGCCCGCGGAGGTCGGCGCGTATCCGGCTGGTGTCTCGCCGCTGGGGGTGCATCAGCTGATCGGTGATGTCTGGGAGTGGACCAGCAGCGGATTCGAGGCGTATCCGGGGTTCGCCGCGTTCCCCTACAAGGAGTACTCGGAGGTGTTCTTCGGCGGCGACTACCGGATCCTGCGCGGCGGCTCGTTCGGCACGGACGCGGCGGCCATCCGCGGCACGTTCCGCAACTGGGATCATCCGATCCGGCGGCAGATCTTCTCCGGGTTCCGTTGTGCCCGGGACGCGCGGCCGAGCGAGGTGGCCTGAGCGGCATGTGCCGTCATCTCGCGTATCTCGGCGAGCCCCGTTCACCCGCCGAGACGGTCTTTCACGCCCCGCATTCGCTGCTCGTGCAGTCCTACGCCCCGGCCGACATGCGCGGGGGCGGTTCGGTCAACGCGGACGGGTACGGCCTCGGCTGGTACGCCGAGGCCCCCGGCCCGCTGAGGCTGCGCCGGTCCGCTCCCTTGTGGACGGACGGGGACCTGCCCGCGCTGGCCGGGTCGGTGCGGTCGCACGCCTTCATGGCGGCGGTCCGCAACGGCACGACGGGGATGCCGGTGGTCGAGGCGGCGAACGCCCCGTTCACCGGCGGCGGTTTCCTCTTCAGCCACAACGGAGTGGTGAAGGGCTGGCCGGACTCGACGGCCGAACTCGCCGCCAAGCTGCCGATCACCCGCCTCCTGACCCTGGAGGCGACCACGGACTCGGTGCTGTTGTGGGCTTTGCTGCGTGAGCGGCTCGAAGCGGGCGAAGACCCGCTCGCGGCCCTCACGTGGCTGACCGGAGCGGTCGAGGAGGCGGCGCCGGGTTCGCGGCTCAACTTCCTGCTGACCGACGGCCGGACCCTCATCGGCACGGCTTGGACGCATTCCCTGTCCTATCGGGACCTCGGCGGAGGTGTGCTCGTCGCGTCGGAACCGTGCGACGACGATCCCGGCTGGATCCCCGTTCCCGACCACCACGCCGTCCGGGTCACCGGAGAAGGCGTTCGAATCCTTCCCCTCGAAGCCGATCGGAGCCCTGAGGCACGATGACCGAAGTGGACCTCGACGTACACCACAGCGAGTCGGACATCACCGAGCAGCTGCGCGCGGATGTCCGAGCCGGCCTGGAAGCGGACCAGAAGTGGTTGTCGCCCAAGTGGTTCTACGACGCGCGCGGCAGTGAACTGTTCGAAAAGATCACCGTTCTTCCGGAGTACTACCCGACCCGCAGCGAGCGGGAGGTGCTCGCCGCGCGCGGCGGCGAGATAGCGGAGAGCTCCGGCGCGCACACCCTGGTCGAGCTCGGTTCCGGGTCCAGTGAGAAGACCCGGCTCCTGCTCGACGCGCTCACGAGGCACGGCACGTTGAAGGAGTTCGTGCCACTCGACGTCTCCGAATCGGCGCTCGCCGAAGCCGCGGAAGCCATCACGGCCGACTACCCGTCGCTCGAAGTCCGTGGTGTGGTCGGCGATTTCACCCAGCATCTCGACCTGCTGCCGGGTGACCGGCCGCGCCTGGTGGTCTTCCTGGGCGGCACGATCGGCAACTTCCTCCCCGCCGACCGCGCCGTCTTCCTGCGCTCGGTCCGCGACGTGCTCGACGAAGGGGAGTGGCTCCTGCTCGGGACGGACCTGGTGAAGGACCGGGAGACTCTGGAACGCGCCTATGACGACGCGGACGGGATCACGGCGGAGTTCAACCGCAACGTGCTCCATGTGATCAACAACGGACTCGGCGGCGACTTCGATCCGACCGCCTTCGACCACGTCTCGTATTGGGACGAGGAGAACGAATGGATCGAAATGCGCCTGCGCGCCCGTGAAGCCCTGACCGTCGACATCCCGGGCGCCGATCTGCGGGTGAAGTTCGACGAGGGCGAATACGTGCGCACCGAGATCTCCGCGAAGTTCCGGCGGGAGGGAATCGCCGCGGAGCTGGCCGAGGCCGGGTTCGCGGTTGAGAAATGGTGGACGGACTCCGCGTCGAGGTTCGGGGTGAGCCTGGCAAGATCTGTCCGTGACTAACCCTCTCGCCTCGCTCGCTCGCGTGCTCGGCACGAAACCGTGGCTGATGGGGCTCGCGGGCGGGATCATCTGGGTGGACAAGAGACTCCACCGGCTGTTCAAGGGGAAGGTGAGCCTGGTCGCGCTGGCCGGGCTGCCTTCCCTGCGGCTGACCACGACCGGCCGCAAAAGCGGACTGCCCCGTAGTACCAACCTTTTGTACTTCCCGCACGACGAAGGCTTCGTGCTCGTCGGCTCCAATTGGGGGAGGCCGAACGATCCCGCGTGGACACACAACCTGCGTTCGGCACCCGAGGCGGTCGTCGCGCTGGCGGGCAAGGAAATCCCGGTCAGGGCCAGGGAACTCCTCGGCGACGAGTACGAAGCGATGTGGAAACTGCTGCTGGACTTCTGGCCCGGTTACTCCATGGAGGCCGACGCCGCTCGCCGTGTGTTACCGATTTTCGAGTTAAAGACAACCACTCGATAGGTTCGTACCATCCTTTCGGCCGGTGACTGGGTTACCGCCTTGTGCGAGGCTCGCTTGGTGTTACGCGCCGTGACGTCGGCGGCGCATCGTGCGACGTGGTCCCTCACGTCGCCAGCCGAGGGAGGAGTCGTTTTGCCGAGATCCACAAGGAGGCCGGTGCGCGGTTTCGCACTGGTAGGGGCACTCGTGGCCGGTGCCGCGCTGACCGGTGCCTCCGGGACCGCGGTCGCCGCCCCGGACGCCGGGACGTCGGCCGCCCAGGTCGGCGTGACCGCGCCGGTGAACTGGGGTGCCTGCACGGCGGACCAGCTCCGCGGTGTTCCCGCCGACCAGGTCAAGTCCTACAGCTGCGCGCGCTATCGCGTACCGATCGACCACGACAACGCGGCGCTCGGCACCATCGACATCGCGATGTTGAAGCGGGCGGCGAAGACACCCGACAAGAAGGTCGGTTCGCTGTTCCTCAACCCGGGCGGCCCCGGCGGCTCAGGATTCCGGATGCCGATCGGCGCGGCGAACTACTTCCAGCCGCAGGTGCTCGACCGGTTCGACCTGATCGGGTTCGACCCGCGCGGGGTCGGGGCCAGCAACCCGCTCAAATGCTTCACCACGCAGGAGGACGCGAACGACGTCTTCGCCGCGCAGATCCCTGTGCCGCTTTCCCGGCAGGAGATCTCCGGCACGCTGGCGTCGTACCGGGACTACGGCCAGTTCTGCAAGAACAACGCGGGCGCGCTGCTGAACCACATGTCCACCAAGGACGTGGTGCGCGACCTCGACAAGATGCGGGCCGCTGTCGGCGACCACAAGCTGACCTTCGTCGGCTTCTCGTACGGGACCCTGATCGGGTCGACGTACACGTCGATGTTCCCGAAGCAGAGCCGGGCGATCGTCATCGACGGCAACGTCGACCCGGCACTGCGCACCAGCGACGGCGTGCAGTACGACCGTGAGCGGGCTCGCGGGTTCGAGATCGCGCTGGACGGTTTCCTGCGCAAGTGCGCGCAGGTCGGCCCGAAGTGCTCCTTCAGCTCGGGCACGCCGCGGGCGAAGTTCGACGAGATCCGCGACCACCTGCGCCAGCAGCCGATCAAGTTGCCGGACGGCAGCAGCTACGACATCAACGCGTTCACCAGCACGGTCTCCGGGGTGCTGTACTCGCCGACGTCGTTCCCGCCGCTGGCCGACGACCTGCAGGCGCTGTACAACGTCGTCCACCCGCCGACAGCGCAGACGCAGACGGCGCAGGCCGTCGAACTGAAGGTGCTGCGGTCGGGGGCGAACGGGCGCGCGGACGCGGACCCGGACAGCCCGTACACCGGCGACGACTCCTACTTCGCCGTGAACTGCTCGGACAAGAAGATCACGATCAAGCAGGAGAAGGTGCCCGAGATCGCCGCGAAGTGGGAGAAGGAATCGCCCACCTTCGGCCGCTACCAGGCGTTCTCGGACGTGGCGGGCTGCCCGGTGTGGCCCGCGAAGAAGCCGGACGTCTACCGCGGCCCGTGGCAGGCCAAGACCGACACCCCGGTGCTGGTCGTCGGCAACTACTACGACCCGGCGACCCAGTACCTGTTCTCGAAGCGGATGGCCGACGAGCTGGGCAACGCCCGGCTGCTCTCGGTCGACGCCTTCGGGCACTGCATCCTGGGTGACTCGCTCGGGGTGGACAAGGTGACGGCCGACTACCTGATCGACCTGAAGGTTCCGGCCAACGGTCAGGTGTTCCAGCCGAACGTCCAGCCGTTCGAAACCACCGCCTGAAATCCGGTCACGTAACCACGAAGGCCACCGTCTCGACGGTGGCCTTCGTGGCGTTTCGGGACCGGTCCCGAGCACCCGGCGCTAAGTTCTCGGACGGGGAGGGCCGGATGACCCGGGGCGAGCTTCTCGCCCCGGTGATCCGGGTGGGTGACCAGGGCACCGGCCAAGACCCGCCGGTGTACCTGGCTCCCGGCCCGGGGTCCGTTCACTGCGGCATGCTGGGCGAATGGATCCCGTCCGTGTCGCCCGCGACCTGGTCTCCGCTCGCTTTCCCACCGCGAGGGCCGCGATTCTGGGCGGAAGCGCGAACACCGCTCGCCGGACCGCTTTCTCGGATCTCGACATCGTCGTGTTCCTCGACGGACCACCCGCGCCGTTCCGCGAAACCACCGAACACGAGGGCTTGCCGGTGGAGTGGTTCTGCCACACCGCCGAGTCCTACGACGACTTCGCCGCACGGGAGACCGCCGAACGGCGTTCCCCATTGCTGCACATGTGCGGTGAAGGTGTAGTACTGCTGGACCGGGACGAGTTCGGTCATCGGACACGGGAGGAAGCCCGGGCGATACTGCGTGCCGGGCCTCCTCCGCTTTCTCTCGCCGAGTTGGAAGATCGCCGTTACGGGCTCACCGGTCGGCTGGACGACCTGGCCGGCGCGGACGATCCCGACGAGCTGATCTTCATCGCCGACAGGCTGCTGATCGCCGTGGCCGAGCTGGTCCTTGTCGCGCGGGGCCGATGGCGCTCACACGGCAAGTGGCTCCTGCGCCGCCTTCGTGAAACCGACCCGGAGATCTGCCGGGAACTCCTGCTCGGCTACCGGCAAGCGGTGTGTCAGGGGACCACCGCACTGCTTGGGGAAGTCGCAGGCGGTGTGCTCGACGATGTCGGTGGACGTCTCCACCCCGGCTACCGGCGGGACGCTCCCGCCGGTTTCAGACGTTGACGCTCGCGAAGGCATCCAGACCGTAGTTCGTGGCGTATGCGTTCTCGACTCCGACAAGCAGGTCGACGATCTCGAAGTACCGGTCCCAGAACGGCGTCTCGCGCAGCGCTTCGATGAGCAGCTGATACGAGTGGTGGTCCTCGGCCTCCCACACCCACACGTCGGTCACTCGCGCGGAGTAGAACTCGGTGTCGAAGAACCGGGACCGGACTCTCTTAACCTTGCTCTCGATCGCCGGGAGGACCTCGGTCTTGAAGGACTCCACGCGCTGCTCGACGGTGAGGCCGAGCCATTCGGGGGTGGTCTTCACCAGCATGAAAGCGGTCACTTCGGACATGGTGTTCCTTCCTTTCAGGAGTAGGCGCCGGCTTCGATGTCTTCGACCAGGGTCGGTCCGAAGGGGGCCCACTTGAGCAGTTCGCGGGTGCGCTCGCTGGACGCGGACATGTCCAGTGAGAAGAACCGGCCGACGAAACCGAAGTGCTCGGCGGCTTTCTCCGGCGCCACGGACACCACCGGGACGTCGAGCGTCCGCCCGATGGCTTCGGCGATCTCCTTGGTGGTGACCGCTTCTTCGGCGACGGCGTGGAGCAGCGTCCCGGTGGGCGCGCCTTCCAGCCCCAGCCGGACGAGCCGGGCGGCGTCGGTGCGGTGCACCGCGGCCCACGCGGCGGTGCCGTCGCCGAGGTAGCCGGAGACGCCGTGCTCGCGGGCCGCCGCGACGAGCGCGGCGACGAACCCGTGGTCGCCGACGCCGTGGACCGAGGGCGAGAAGCGGGCGCTGATCACCCGCATGCCCTTTTCGGCGTACTCGAGGGCGAGGTTCTCGGCACCACCGCGATGCGAGTCGGGGCCGACCGCGGGGGAGAGGTCGGCTTCGGTGGCGCGGCGCCCGGCGGCCATGGTCGAGAACCCGGCGGCGAGGACGAAGGCCCGGCCTGTTCCGGTCAGCGCGTCGGCGAACGTTTCGACGGCGGCGCGCTCGGCCCGGTTGGACTCGGCGGGGTTGCCCCAGTCGTGCTTGTTCGCCAGGTGGATCACGGCCTCGGCCTCGGCGGCGCCCGCGCGGAGGCCGTCGAGATCGTCCAGGTCGCCGCGGCGGACCCGGGCACCCTTCCGTTCCAGCGTGGCGGCGGAGGCGTCCGAGCGGGCGAGGCCGGTGACCTCGTGGCCGGCGTCGAGCAGCTCGTCCACGACGGCCGAACCGATCCAGCCGGTCGCTCCGGTGACGAATACGTGCATGGGAATTACTCCTTCTACTTGGTGGTGCGGGAAAGGCGTGATTGCAGGACGACGAGCGCCCCGAGGACGAGCACACTCACGCCGATGACCCGCAAGGCCGTGCTCGTACTGGTGACGAACGCGGAAATCACTTCCGGCGCGCGGCCGGGTGCCGCGGTGAGGGCCTGCGCGACGGTGTGCGGATCGTGGGCCGCGCGGAGGTCGGGTGGCAGTGCCGCGACGAACTGTCCGGTGAGGACGGTGCCGATGACCGCGACGCCGAGCGCGCTGCCGAACTCGCGGGTGGTGGCCTGGAGACCCGCACCGACTCCGGCCTGGGCGGGCGGCAGCGAACCGGAGATCGCGGCGGACAGTGTCGGAAGGGCCAGCGTGACACCGATGCCGGTCACCACGAGCCAGGCCGCGTAGACCAGATATGGCGTCGAAGCGTCGTTCGTGGACAGTCCGAGGAGGCCGCAACCGCAGAAGACGAAAGCGATGGCGACGGTGGCGTCGACGCCGACGCGCCGGACGAGTTTGCCCACGTGCCGCGCGCCGAGGATGACCGGGACGGTCAGCGGGATGATCCCCAGCCCGGTCAGGAGCACATCGAATCCTTTGCCGTATTGCAGGAAGGACGCGTTGACGTAGAACAGCGCGAACATCCCGAAGAAGATCGCCGTCATGCCGAGACAGGCACTGCGCAACGCGGGCACGCGGAACAACCGGGGATCGAGCAGCGGATGCTCGGCCTTCAGTTCCACGAACGTCCACACGGCGAAGAGCACGACCGAGCCGGTGAACCCGATCAGGACGATCGGGCTGCTCCAACCCTTTTCGGGCCCTTCGACGATGCCGAGCAGCAACGCGACCGACGCGCCGACGAGCAGGGTCGCCCCGATCGGGCTGAGCGGGCGGTCATGCCTTTCGGACACCGGCGCGATCCAGGCGACGAGAGCGGCGAGTACCAGGCAGAGTGGGACGGCGGCCGCGAACAGCCAGCGCCACGACCCGCCGGACAGCACCGCGCCGCCGCCGACGTTCCCGACGACACCGCCGATCCCGGTCATCGACGCCCAGGTCGCGATCGTCACGCCCTTGCGCTCGGCGGGCACGGCGTGCAGCAGGACGGCGAGTGTGTTGGGCAGGACGGCTGCGGCCCCGATCCCGGTGATCGCCCGGCCCGCCAGCAGGATGGGAACGTTCGGCGCGACCGTCGACAGCAGCGCGCCGACCGCGAACAGCGCCAGGCCGGTGAGCAGGACGCCCTTGCGGCCGAAGCGATCGCCCGCGGCGCCACCGGGGATCACCAGACAGGCGAAGAAGACGACGTAGGTGTCGACGATCCAGATCAGCGCCGACGCGGACGGGTGGAGGTCGCTCGCGGCCAGCATCGGGACGGCGAGGTTGATCGCGGCGACCATCCCGACCACGAGCACGACACAGGCGCACATGCTGGCCAGCAGGCCTTTTCGCGAGACCGGGCGGCTTGCCGCGGCCGCGGGGTCGTCGCGGAGTTGAAGTCGGAGTGGCATGTCCATGAAGCTATTGACCAGCGATGTATTCGCGCCACGCAACTTTGGCAATACAGACTTGCGTAGGATGCAACTATGGCCGATCAGCTGGACCTGAACCTTCTGCGGGTCTTCGACGCGTTGCTGCGCGAAGGCAGCGTGACGGCGGCCGCCGAGCGACTGCACCTGTCGATCCCGGCGGCGAGCCGGGCGCTGAGCCGCTTGAGGCGGGCGATGGGAGACCCGATCTTGGTGCGCGCCGGCCGGGGAATGGTGCCGACGCCGTTCGCGCTCCGGACCGCGCCACGTGTCCGGTCGCTGCTCGACGAGGCGTCCGCGCTGATCAGCGCCGACCGCGAGCTGGCGATCGGCGACCTCGAACGCACCTTCACCATCCGCATCAACGACGGTGTCGCCGCGACACTGACGACCGCGGCCGTCGAGGCGACCGCCGCCGTCGCGCCGGGTGTGGTCCTGCGCTTCGTGGCCGAAGGCAGCGAGAGCACCGAAGCGTTGCGGGACGGCTCAGTGGATCTGGACATCGGCGCCGGTGACGTCACGGCCCCCGACATCCGGTCGATGCCGTTGTACCGCGAACGAGTGGTCGGGATCGTCAGGGCGGACGGCCCGCTCGGCGGCAAGCGGCATCCGACGCTGGCTCAGCTTTGCCGCTATCCCCACGTTTCCGCTTCCCGGCGGGGCAGAGGCAGGGGACCGCTCGACGACGTGCTCGAAGCGGCCGGTCTCCAGCGCCGGGTCGCGGCGGTCGTCCCCACGTCCGCCGTCGCCGCTTTCCTGGTCTCGTCGAGCGACTACATCGGACTCGTGCCCTCACGGCTCGCCGAGCAGTACGGCCGGTCACTCGGCCTCCGCTGGTTCCCGATCCCCGCGGATCTCCCGGAGATCGAGGTCTGTCTGCTCTGGCACGCGCGACTCGACGCCGATCCGGCCCAACGCTGGCTGCGCGAGACGATCCGTGACGCGTTCGAGGCGTCGCGGTAGCGGAGTTGCTCGTGACGGGTGTTTGCGCCGAAAGGCAAAGGTGTCAGGTCGGACTGGTGCAGGTCATCGCCTTCCGCCGGGTGTGATCCGGCGGGAGGGCGTTGGGGAAGACACAATTGGACACCTCAAAAATGCGGGAGGTGGGT